>JAKALI010000416.1 GCA_021813195.1 Pseudomonadota bacterium | reverse complement strand
CGGTTTGGGACGGGTCTCGTATTCCCGCGCGATCCAGGCCAGATGTTCGGCCGGATCGTCGATACGCATAACCTTGTCATTGAGAAGGTTCCTGGGATCGTCGGGATGGGCAGTGGCGTGTTCCAAGCGTTCGAGATAATCGCGGCGGTCGGCGTCGCTCCGGAAGCTGATACGCCCGTCGAGCCAGCCGGCGCGGACACGCTCTTCGAATGAGCCAAGGCCGAGATACAGGATCGCATCCTGCCAGCCTTTCCACGCACGATTGTCCAGCGGCGCCCGGGCCTCCCGGTCGAAGCGATCAAGAAAGGCAACGAAGCGCTCACGCTCGGCTAGCCCTTCCCAGACCAGGCGGGCAAGGGCCCGGAAGAGCGCCCATTTGACCGCCCCTTCGATCACATCGCTTTCGAGCAGATCGTAGATCGGCTCGGGGTCGCCATCATAAAGGCTGAGAATGAGCTGCGCAGCAACGTCCACGAAACTATGGCCGAGCGCCCATTCGAGCGTCGTTTCGGGGCAGTTCAGCAAATCCAGGAAGGGCCGGTACCCACTGGTCTCCCGTGCTGCGGCCAAGGCGTGCAGGCCAAAGAACAGCACATTCTCCTGTGGCGGGGTCAGGTAGGTGCCACCGATGGCCTTGCGCATGACCTCGATGATGGCGGGTGCGATGGCCGGAGCGTTCTTCACCGCTGCCCGCAGTGCACCGCGTGGCAAGCCTTTGGCCTGTCCGAAGGCGTGGAGAATCTCGTCGACCGTCATGGTCAGACCTTAACCGGTTCAGGATATAGCTGCTACCGATACCGATCAAGTTCGACCACGGTGCCGTCCGCGACCGGCCCTATGAGCGCATCACGCCCGTTCGCGTGGCTCAACTCGGCGCACAACCTCGCTTTGTGATCGCAGCTGTTCACGTAACACGAGGCTCCGAACGCAACCGCGATTTGTCGTGTAACGTCCGAAGGAAATACAGGCTGGGTCGGACAGCGCGGCGAGATCGTTAGCCTTGCGGAATCTGACTCTGGCATCGTTCCGGTTGCGCCATGCCAGCAGTCACACTGACGGCGGTTGATGTTGCCGAGTGCGCCAGTCCTAAATCCGCAACCCCTTGGCAAGCAGATCAGACGCGGCAACTGAATGCCGTTGGCCATCGGTGCGCTGCTGTGTGTCTTGCAATTCTTCGTCAGAGTGGCCGGAGTTGCGTCTGCAACGCCATTGTCAGCTCTCGAACATGAATATGCCGACGACGTTCCAATAGGTGCTGTCGTCTGGTGCGAGGATGCGCAGCAGAAGGGTTTCGTAACAGAGAGCAGAGACGCTGGCGCGGATGATGGTCGCAGCAAAAACAATGGGGCTTCCGGTGCGCCGAACCTCCCTGAGCCGCATCAGATTATCCGCAGCTCCCGGGGAGGTGTAGAGGTTCGAGAACCGCGCGTTGGCCACGTCGCGCCCATAGCGACCGCGCAGTGCGCTACCGGCAATTCGGATGCGGCCATCGGTGTCGTCGTCGATGGGCTCGACGATCATCAGGTTGGGGAGAAACCGCACAAACGGACGTGAAGGGATGTCCTTGCCAACGACAAGCTCGCGCGTCGAAGACCTGTCGCGCCACACCCCCAGAAATGCCACGGCAAGGGGATGCAGCGGCTCGGCGAGGATGTGGTAGTAGGGATCAGGCGATACTGGAAAGAGCGGCATCACGCGAGTGATGGTGGATGTGCTTTCCATGGAATGCCCCCGTTGGTCGGGCGTTGGCTTGCCACGCACCCAAACAGAACGCCGGTACGAATCGCGCCTATGTCCGGAAATGCCGGCGGCCTGACGCGACAGCGTTCCGAAGGGGGCTCTCCTGCCGTTCCTGCGACAGTCTGCCGCAATATGCTTCCGGCGGGAGGAGCAGGGTGATGCATACCACAGACGGGAATGCCAGGTCCCGTTCCAATCCGATCAACGGCCCTTCGGTGGAGTATGGCCCGAACAGGCTGTAACCGCAGTTTTTCGTACGTAGAACTACGTATGTCTCCGCCGCGCCAAATTGGCTGTCTTTCCTAGCGTTAGGTGGGTGATGACCGGAACCACTGCATCAGAAGTGTGGATCGTCGATGACGACGAGGCTGTGCGCGATTCGCTCGTTGTGCTGCTCGAATGCGAAGGCTTTGCCGTTCGAAGTTTTCCCTCGGGACCGGCGCTGCTGACGGAAGATGCCGAGCCTTGCGGCTGCCTGCTGCTTGATCTTTGCATGCCGGACCTGGACGGCTTTGCGGTGATGGCGGCGCTGCGCGCCCGCGATCTGCACATGCCCGTCATTGTGGTCAGCGCCCATGGTGGCGCGCTTGTCGAGCGGCAAGTGCGAGGTGCCGGAGCGCTTGCACTGCTGGACAAGCCTGTCGACCGGGAGACCCTGATTGCCGCTGTGCGCTCTGGTCTTGGCCGTAGCGAACACGTATCGGGGAACCATGGCTGAGCGGGCGCCCGGCCACACCCACTGGAACGGGAGAGGTTGCAGCGCGGGACCAATGATCCCGCAACAAATTTAAGGGCGATGCAAGGCAGAACCTCGACTGCTTAACGCTTAATGCAAGAGGCTCAGACTGGAGACCGGCACAGATGAGCGACCCCGAAGAGCCATCCCTTTGCGTGACAATGTCGCCAGCCGAGGTGCTGGCTGGACTGGATGCGGGCGCTGACCACGCCCTCATCGGGCTGTCGTCGAACCGAACAATCAGTGCGTGGCACGGCCATGCAGCGGCGATTTACGGCTACACCGCCGGTGAAATTGTTGGCCGCGCACACACGATCCTGGCTACGTCCAGTACCGAGCGGAATATCGATCGCCTCATTTGCCGCGCGCTGGATGGCGAATTGGTCTTGGTCCCGGACCTCGAAGAACGCCGCCGGGATGGCGCAATCGTCCGGACCACCGGCTCGATTGCGCCGGTTCGACGTGCCGACGGGGTCGTCGCTGGCGCGGTTCGCATTGCGCGCGCCGTGGCCGATCGGCCGACCTACCAGGACGCCACGGTAACGCGCGAGGCGCACCTGCAATCGATCCTGGACACGGTGCCGGATGCCATGGTCGTGATCGACAAGAGCGGTGCCATTCAGTCCTTCAGTGCCGCGGCCGAGCGGATGTTCGGCTACAGCGCGGGCGAAGCCTGCGGGCGCAATGTTTCCCTGCTGATGCCATCACCACAGCGCGAACAGCACGACGCCCATATTTCGCGGTATCTTGCAACCGGCGAGCGGCGGATTGTCGGCATCGGCCGCGTTGTCGCCGGGCGGCGCAAGGATGGAAGCATCTTTCCGATCGAACTGTCAGTCGGTGAGGTGCGGCGTGGTGAGCATCGGCTGTTCACGGGCTTCATTCGCGATCTCACGGAGCGCCAGCGTACCCGGATGCGGCTGCAGGAGCTTCAGGCGGAACTCTCACATGTCTCACGTCTGAGCGAGATGGGCCAGATGGCGTCCGCCCTGGCCCATGAAGTCAATCAGCCTCTGACCGCTGCCTCAAACTATCTGCAGGCCGGCCGCCGGAGGCTGCCGCCGGGCGGCAAGGCTTCGCGCGGGGCGGACGAGCTATTCGGGAAGGCATTGGACCAGATCGGCCGTGCCTCCCAGATCATTTGCAAACTGCGCGATTTCGTAAAGAAGGCGGACGCCGACTTGCGGGCGGAAGATCTTGCCAAGGTCATCGACGAGGCGAGCGCTTTGGCGCTGATCGGGGCCAAGGAGCGCGGCATCAAGGTTGCGATCGAGGTTGAAGGCGCTCTGCCGCCAGTCCTCATCGACAAGGTCCAGATCCAGCAGGTGATCGTCAACCTGATGCGCAACGCCATCGAGGCGATGGAGAATAGCCCACAGCGCGAACTCCGTGTGACGACAGCCATGGACGCTAGCGACATGGCCAAAGTGTCCGTCATCGACACGGGGCCGGGTATTGCGCCCGAGGTGGCGGCCCGGCTGTTCCAGCCGTTCGTGACCTCCAAGCCGCATGGCATGGGCGTAGGGCTCTCGATCTGCAGGTCGATTATCGCCGGTCACGGCGGCGAGCTGTGGACAGAAGCAAATCCGGGCGGGGGAACACTCTTCTGCCTGACCCTGCCGATTGCACGATAGGGGTTTGATTCTGGATGGCGCAGCTTCGCGCCCATCACTCCAATACAAATCACATTCGCTGGCTTAGGTGTAAATGGGCATCGTGGCGTAACTCCACAGCGGGTTTCTAAGTTAAAGGGTTACTGCGCCGATCGGCGCTGGGACCCTGCGCCGGTTCACGCGCGGGCCTCTTCAGATACGTACAGGCTGGGTCGTTGAGTGAACCTGCGACCATATAATACTTGACACCGTGTTGCGAATGAGTATCAGGTGCAGATGAGAAACGGTCTCACAGGTGGTCTCATGCGGTGGGGAATGGCCAGAATCCTGGCTTTTTGCGCGGCGTCTTTGCTTCTAACGGGCCTTGCGGCCCGCGCCGATGACGACGATGTCGTGATCACGATCAGCGGCGGCAAATTTGTGCCGCGCGATGTCCAGATCCCGGCCAACCAGAAAGTCCGGCTGCTCGTCCGCAACCAGGACGCCATGCCGTCGGAGTTCGAGAGCTCGGACTTCCACCGCGAAAAGATCGTCCAGGGGGGAGGCGAAATCACAGTGTTCGTCGGTCCTCTCGACCCGGGCACTTACGAGTTTTTCGATGATTTCCATCCG
>JAKALI010000415.1:4215-4702 GCA_021813195.1 Pseudomonadota bacterium | reverse complement strand
TCACACGGTCAAGACGATCTTGCCAATATGTGCGCTCGACTCCATGCGTTCATGCGCCGCTGCGGCGTCCTTGAGGGCAAACGTGCTGTCGATGGGGATACGCACGCGTCCGTCCGCAACGAGCGGTAACACGCGCTCCTCGACGGCACGAGCGATCTGGGCCTTGACCTCCGCAGACCGGATGCGCAGCGTCGAACCCGTGATGGTGAGACGTTTGAGCATCACGCGCATCAGGTCGAGCATTGCTGTCGAACCGGATTGAAAGCCGATGTAAACGAGACGCCCGTCGTCGGCGAGCGCGCGTAAGTTCTTCTCGATGTAGTCCCCGCCCACCATGTCGAGAATGACATCGACACCACGGCCGCCCGTCTCAGTCTTAACGACGTCGAGGTACTCCTCTGACCGGTAACAAACCGCACGGTCAGCTCCCAGTGCGGCTGCTGCGGCACATTTTTCTGGGGTGCCCGCCGTTGTGATGACCTTTGCA
>JAKALI010000415.1:0-4205 GCA_021813195.1 Pseudomonadota bacterium | reverse complement strand
TTTGCACCGAACGCTTTGGCAAGCTGGATGGCGGTGACACCGATCCCGGAAGTTCCCCCATGCACGAGAAACCACTCGCCGTTCTTTAACGCGCCGCGCTCAAAGACATTGTGCCAGACGGTGAAAAACGTCTCAGGCAGACCTGCCGCCTCGACCATCGACAGGCCCGCAGGCACGGGGAGTGCGGCTCCTTCTTCGGCCAGACAATACTCTGCGTATCCGCCCCCGTTGACCAGCGCCATGACGCGATCACCGACGGCATAGCGCGTTGTCCCGTCACCGCGAGCGACGACTTGACCTGCAACCTCAAGGCCGGGAATTTCGCTATGGCCTTTCGGCGCTGGATAGAGGCCCTTGCGCTGAAGAATGTCCGGACGGTTCACCCCCGCTGCCGCCACCTTGATGAGGATTTGCCCGGATTGCGGACGAGGTACGTCCTGCGTTGCGGCGACGAGCACGTCCGGCCCGCCTTTTCCCTCGATCCTCATCACCGTCATGGTCGTGGGCAGGTCCGTCATCTCGACTCCAAGGCTTAGCATGCGAAGGGGGCGACCGCGGCAGGGCCGTTGAGGCATGCTCTATGGCGTGGCATGCTGCCAGGCAAGTGCCGCCGAATTTAGATCAGCCGCGACAGGGAGGCATGGCCATGGATTGGGACGATTTGCGTGCGCCGAAGCCGGGTTCGGTCATCGAGATCGGTGAACCACTGGATGCCTTGTCGCTGGCCGAACTCGAAACGCGCATCCAAGCTCTCAAAATCGAGATTGCCCGGGTGGAGGCCGAACTCGCACGCAAGCGGGCGCACGAGGCGGCGGCGTCCGCTCTCTTCAAATCGTAAATTGAGGTTTAGCGCGAGAATCCCGCGCCCGCACGGGTCGTCGCATTAAGGGTACGACGTCGCCTGCAACTCTTAAATGCACGACCAAGGAACGGCGCATGGACTTTACGCTTCATTAAGCATGAAGGTCTACGCTCGCCGCATCCAGTTTTCTGGACCCGAGTGGAAGCCCACTCAGTGACGCCTTCCTGTTTGACTTTTGAGCCGCTTCCCCCGGAGCGGCTCATTTTTTGCTTTGCAAGACCTCGTGATGCAGAGAGGTCACGCAGCGCCGGGGACAAGCCAAAAAGTGCCCCGTTTTGAACGAACTTTTTAACTATGGCCAGCTAGCGTGCGTAAATGGTATTGGTCATTGGAGTGTGAACGGCTGTGTCGAAGCGTGCCATGAAAGATGAGTCCAGTTCTCAAGTCGGTCGGGTGGAAAGCGTAACCGTATCCTTCGGGGAAAAGTTCCAAGCGTCCGCGCAGTTCGACCGCGTATTCAAGGAAGGCATGTCGCTGGTTGAACGCACCGCGGCCTACCTCGATGGCGAAGGCCGTAAGGCTTCGAAAGGGCTCGCGGGCCAGACCGCCGTCCTCTACACGACAGAGAGCATGCGCCTGACGACGCGCCTTCTCGATCTGGCGTCCTGGCTTCTTATTCGCCGCGCACTCAAGGACGGTGAGATCACCGAAGAGGAAGCGAGCCGCAAGCGCGCCCGCGTCAAACTCCAGAGCCTGGGTCGTCCCTCACACATTCGCGGTTATGCCGAGCTTCCCGAGGGTCTGCGCGCATTGATCGAGGAAAGCTTTGCATTGCACGATCGGATCGTTCAACTTGATCTGGCGATGACGGTGACAACCTCTGATGCGCCGATTCCAGCGATCAGCGTGAACCCCGTCGGCGCCCAAATTCTCAAGCTCGAACGCGCATTGAGTGAGAGAATGCACTGAGCCATCGCCGGAAACGCGCCGTCACGGAGCAGCAAGATGTGCAGCTCAGTTGCGACACACGCGACAGACAAAGCCAAACACTTAAGACAAAAAGAGGCTTGGGATGCTTCCCAAGCCTTTCTTGATCGTCGGACGAACGCCTCGAGCACGGTGAGGCGCGGGTTTTAGAAAATGCCTTCGAACTTCTTTTTGAAGCGCGAAACGCGGCCGCCGCGGTCCACCAACTTGGTGTCACCGCCGGTCCAGGCCGGATGGGTCTTCGGATCGATGTCGAGGTGGAGTTCGTCACCTTCCTTGCCGTAGGTCGAGTATGTGACGAATTCGGTGCCATCGGTCATCTTGACCTTGATTTGATGATAGTCGGGGTGAAGGCCTTTTTTCATGATTTGCTCACGGGCTATCTGACTGACGGCTGGAATGCGCCCCGGCAGCTAGTCAAGCGCCGCGACCCTGAACAGCCTTGAATTCGAGAAGGCGCTTCTATAGTCCGGTTGGTTGCCGGGCACAAGCGCCGATGCTCTTTGGGATAGAGTTGGCGCTGCCCGACCCCGGCGCGGCGGGGCATATGCGTCCTTCCAGCGCATGCCGGTCCAGGCCGAGGCATCCGATAGGGGCGCCTAGGGCATCTAAGGCATCATGAGCGGCAATTACCGCCACACGATCGAACGGGGCCAATCTCAAGCCCGACTGCTTTGGAGTTGCGATGACACGGGCCGACCGGCAGAAGCAGGCTTCAGAATCTGACACCCCAGAGCTGGCGCAACAGGTCGGCAACAAGACCCGGTCCCTTGCGCCGCTCATGGCCCTCAAGCCATACCTCATGCGCTATCCGGCGATCGTGACGTGGGCACTCCTCGCGTTGATCGTCTCCGCTCTTGCCATGCTCTCGGTCCCGCTCGCTGTCCGACGGATGATCGATCACGGCTTCAATGCGGAGAGTGGTGCGCTGATCGACCAATATTTTGCGATGATGGTCGCCATCGGTACGATCCTTGCCATCGCCATCGCCGCTCGGTTCTATTTCGTGAATTGGCTCGGCGAACGCGTGGTGGCCGATCTTCGCCGCGACGTCTTCGAGCATCTGACACGATTGGGCCCAGCCTTCTTTGAGACGACGCATTCCGGCGAGGTCATGAGCCGGCTCACGGCCGATACGACGCAAATCAAAGCGGTTGCCGGCCATACGTTATCGCAGACTCTGCGCAACATCATCATGCTGGTCGGCGCCTTCATCATGATGTTCGTGACGAGCACCCACCTGTCACTGCTAACGCTCGTGGCAATACCAGTGATCGTCTTGCCGCTGATGGCTTACGGTCGCGTGGTCAAGAAGCTCTCGCGGCGCGCGCAGGACACGCTGGCGGAAGCATCGGCTTATGCGTCGGAAAATCTCGCTGCTGTACGCACAATGCAATCCTTTGCGCATGAAACGGCGGTCACCGCGCGCTTCGGCGAGGCTGTCGAGCGCTCGTTTGAGGCTGCACGCGAACGCATGAAGGCGCGCGCCGGTTTGACGGCGCTGACAATTTTTCTCACCGTCGCCAGTGTTGTCGGCGTGCTGTGGTACGGCGCGTCCGCCGTGATTGCGGGTGAAATGACGGGTGGCCGCCTCAGCCAGTTCATCATCTATGCGCTGTTTGCTGCCGGCGCTCTCGGCGAATTGGCGGAAGTTTGGGGCGAGCTGACACAGGCCGCCGGCGCAGCCGAGCGCCTGACCGAGATCCTTGCGGTCGTCCCAGAGATCCGCGCTCCCGAGCACCCCGTCGCATGGCCCAGGCCCGTCCGTGGCGCAATTTCCTTTGATAATGTGACCTTCCGCTATGCCTCTCGGCCCGATGTAGCTGCGCTGGATGGTGTTTCGTTCAAAATCGCCCCAGGTGAGACGGTAGCGCTGGTCGGCCCCTCGGGTGCTGGCAAGACGACGATCTTCAATCTGCTGTTGCGCTTCTATGATCCGACGTCGGGCGCGATCCGGGTCGACGGCGTGCGTGTGCAAGATGCCGATCCGATCGAGTTGCGTCGCGCCATCGCACTCGTACCCCAGGACGTCGCCATTTTTGCCGATACGGTTGCTGAAAACATCCGCTACGGTAGCGTCGACGCGACAATCGAGGACGTGCGCAGGGCTGCGATGGCCGCACAGGCCGACACCTTCATCCGCGACCTGCCTCAAGGCTATGATACCCAGCTAGGCGAGCGCGGGGTGACGCTGTCAGGCGGGCAGCGTCAGCGGTTGGCGATCGCGCGCGCAATTCTTAAAAATGCACCCATTCTCCTGCTCGATGAAGCCACCAGCGCTCTTGATGCGGAAAACGAGCGCTCCGTCCAGCAGGCTCTTGAGCATGTCATGAAGAACCGCACGACCCTGGTGATTGCCCATCGTTTAGCGACCGTGCAGAAGGCCGATCGCATTCTCGTGCTTGAGGACGGGCGC
>JAKALI010000414.1 GCA_021813195.1 Pseudomonadota bacterium | reverse complement strand
GCCCTGGGCCGCTTGTGCAGCCTTTCGACCGGATTTCTTTGCGACCATCGCTCACCCGCCCGCATCGAAAATCGACGGCGCCGCCCCTGAACTCACACGTTGGACGCCTAATCAACATTCAATATAATAGACGGATTCGATTCAACCAGGAGCAGAGCGTTCGGACAAAGAAAAACCCGGCAGAGCCGGGTCTCTCATGAGGGTGAGCGGGCTGGCGACGCCAATCGCCAACGGTGCCCAAAACGCTTGATGGCACTTTAGCGCGCCCCACCCGACAGTTCAAGAGACTCAGCGTTTTTACGCCACGGTCTTTGTTTGACCCGCGCTCTCGATCAGGAGAGTCCGCGAATGGAGATGCTTGGCCAAGGCCCGACGACGCCCTTCGGAAGGGGTAGGTTATCGCTTGCGGTCGTTCAAACGCAATGCGACGTCAACACATGCCCACCCGGCAAGCCGATTCACAAGTGGCAGGTATTTCGACATATCTGCGAAGCGAGATCCCAGCTCGGCGTCTCTGATCGGGCGCTCGCCATCCTCAACGCCCTGGTCAGCTTCCATCCTGATACGGTGCTCGTCTCGGGCGCCGCGGACCTCGTCGTCTATCCCTCGAACCGGCAGCTTGCGCTCAGAGCCCATGGCGTCGCCCCTTCGACGCTCCGCCGGCATTTGGCTTCTCTCGTCGCCGCCGGCCTTCTCCTGCGGCGCGATAGCCCAAACGGAAAGCGCTATGCTCGACGAGCTGCAAACGGGCACATCGATCAAGCCTTCGGCTTCGACCTCAGCCCGATTGTCGCCCGCGCAGACGACTTTGCTCGTCTCGCCGCAGCGATCGCCAAGGAGCGCCAAACGGTCGATCTGCTGCGAGAGCAGGCCACGCTCTCCCGTCGTGATATCGCCAAGATGATCGCGGCAGGCGTCGAGGACGGCGTCGATGCCGACTGGTCGATGATTCATCGCGATTTCCGTCAGTTGGTCGCGCGCCTTCCGCGTGTTCCATCCCGCGAGGCCCTTCAGCCGCTCGTCCAAGAGCTCGCCATGCTTGCCGCGACCGTCCTCGATATTCTGCGACAACACCTCGATCAGCACGGGCAGAAGCCAGCGACCGCGCAGGTCCATCCAGCAGACGATTGGATCGAGCCAGAACCGGACGCGGCGCCGGTGTCTCCCCCCGCCGCCGCACCTGGTGTCAAACCCCGGGCACCGAACACAATTCCAGTTCGATTGATTGTCGAGGCTTGCCCGCACTTTGGCGACTATGCCAGCGACGATATTCGCACCGTGCGCGACGTCATCGCGACGGCGACCCTCATTCGGCCTCTGCTCGGCGTCAGCCCGAGTGCCTGGGAAGACGCCTGCACGGTGATGGGGGAAGGCCAAGCGAGCGCTACTCTTGCCGCGATCCTGCAAAAAGGCGACGCCATCAAAAACCCTGGCGGATATCTGAGAACGCTGACACGACGCGCCTCGACAGGTCAGTTCTCGATCTGGCCAATGCTTATGGCGCTCGCAACGTCCCGCCTAAACCGGCAGGACAAACACGCCCGAGCGCCATCCGACTCCTTCCCTTCCGGATGAACTGTCCCCCCGCGATCCTCGTTACGCTGAGGCCCTGATGCGTATCGCTTCAGTCACTCCGCGGCGGCAGCCGCCCGATCCGCTTGAGGTGGTCGTAAACGATACGGTCGATAATTCGCAGCGGGTGCGTGCGGTCTTCGGCCGCAAGTTGACGCAGAACGAGATCGATCGCGTCGGGAAACCGCATCGCGTAGGGCCGCGAGGACGAGCGCTCGCCATAACCATCGAACGGGTTGCGTTCGCGTCGCGCCGCCGGCTTCGGTCGCGGTGACGATCTAGGTACTTCCGCACTAGCGGCCGCCGCTTCGCTTAGCCTTGGAACCGGCGCGGGTGTGATGGGATCATCATACGCGGGCGTCACCACGACCGGCTGAACAGGAGCGACAGCCTCGACGCGGGCGATGCCGGTCCGTTGCGATCGGAAGGCGTCGCGGGGCAGGGTAGGGCGGTCGGGCTTCGGCGTTGCCGCTGAATCGTTCATGCGGCCGTCTCGTCCGTGGCGGCGCCTTGGCTCGCGGCCAGCAATTCGCGAACGACCTGGTCCGCATTGTAGCGTGCTTTGCGCACGGACTCGTCTTTGTCGCTCATCTGGTAGAGCGTCCCGTGACCGCTCGTCATCGTGCGGTACGTCACACGCCTATAAAGGGCGTTTGCGCAGACGGGAACCCGTTCGGCGTCCAGATAAGCCACCACCTCGCGCAATGGCCGGGTATTCCGGTCGAGACTATCGTACTCGTTAAAGAGCACGCGGTGCTGGCTCATCGGCAGCTTCGCACCGGCGGCGTGCTGCTCGAGGTTTCGGATGGTTCGGACGACCTGCGAAGCGTCGAATGTGTGGACCTTGCAGGGCAGCACCACGAGATCCGCACGCAGAGCCGACTGAATGAGAACGTCGCCATAGTAGCCGGGTGTGTCGACAACGATGACGTCGTACCCGCCAAGCCGTTCTATCGCCTGGAGCAGGGCGGCTTCATCAGGCGCCCGGACGAGATCGACGCCTTGCGGACTGAGACCTCGCGCAACAGAGGAGGCGTGCCATTGATATGACGATCCTTGGGGATCAGCGTCGACGATTGCGGCCGAATAGCCGTGCTTGGCAAATTCGCCGGCCAAGATGATCGCAACGGTGGTTTTGCCGCTGCCTCCTTTCGGATTTGCCACTGCGAAGATGCTCGGCACGCCGGCCTCCCTGTTGCGTCAATGCCGCAATTCGTGAGTGACAACATACAGTAAAATGAACATGACGCAACGCGCGAAAGCGCGATCCGCGCAAGGCGATGTTGCTTCAATTCGGCAGTGTCGTATTGCGGCGATATCGGGATATCGAAAGCTCGCAACCTTGCATTGGGGCATCTCGTTATAAGCGACATGCGGCACTGCGTCGTTGTTGGATTGATGAAATACCGCAGTAGTGTTGTTGGCACGTCCGATAAGGCGGCATTCGGATATTGCTGGAATGTCTGTGTGCGAGAATGCCGTATTGTCGTATTGCGGTTCGCGCTGTGCGCGTAAGTGATGCGGAGTCCATGCGGACGGCTCTTCGGACGCAAGCGCCATTCATGCACCGACTTCTTAGGTTCATTATATTAGATATTGTTTGACAAGATACCGGTTTGTGGGCCAAACCGGGGGACGGCTGCTGGACGCAGCCGAAGAGCGCTGACGCGCAATGGCGGCAGAGCCGCGCGAACGGGAAGGGAAGGGGGAGCGCTAATGGCCCGCTCCGCTACAGGACCGCGACGCAAGCCGAGGCTTCGAACCGAGTTGTCGGACGCCGACGAGGCGCGCCTGCAGGAGGCGGTAGCGTTGTTCGGCTTGCCGAAGGCGGAGGTGGTGCGGCGCCTGATCCGGGCGTCCGTGCAGGCCGGACCGGCGCTGTCGGCGGAGAACACGCGCGCCGTCGTGGAACTCGCGCAGCAGGTTCGGATGGTGGGGCGCAACCTCTCGCAGGTCCTGCGAGCCATTCATCGCGGCCAGGCCGTGCGCATCGAGGACACCGAGCCGGTGTGGCGAGGCCTGCATGAGGTGGTTGCCGCCATCAACGACGAGCTGACCGAAATGACTGTGGCCTATGGCTCGAAGCTGCGGCGCCAGGCTGGACTTGCACTGCCGGCGGAGATCTTAGGCGAGGACGCCGGATGACCCGAGCCGCGCAGATCGCCTGGTGGGTGGCGCAGGTCGAGGCGGCGCGAATTGCTGTCGGCACCGCGGCCCAGTCGCGGCGGCAGCCGCGAGGCTTCAGTGGGCTCGACGAGGAACCGAGACGCCGCGCCGCGCGCATTGCACCACTTCCGAAGATGCCGCCGGCGCACGAGGTCATCCGCGGGCAAACCATCACGGGCGGTCGCGACGAAGAGCGGGCCCGGTCTCTGCCGATTGCCAGCGGCGGAGGCGGCGCCGGTGGTCGCTCTGCAACACCGCGCGGTGCGGCGCCTGCTCCAATCGCTGGCGGCTTTAGCCGCGGCGGTCCTGGTGGAGGTGTGAGCGCCGGCGGGGCAGGGCAGGGCGGAACACTCGGCCGTGCCCGACAGCTTGCCGCCGGCTATCAGCCCGCCGTCATCAAGGTGGTATCGTATGCTCGCGGCGTCACGCGCGCGACGGCGACGGGTCAATACGTGCAGCGGGAGGACGTCCCGCTCGAAACGCATGATGGACGGACGATTTCCGATTGCGAGGCCGTCGCCGATGAAATCAAGGCTTGGTCGACGGGGTTTTCGAAGCGGGCCGAGAGCCAGGATGTGGGCGCCTTCCGGCTCAAGATCGAGGGTGTGACAGATTCGCCAGAGGGTCGATCAACCTACGAGAAGGCGATCGCTGCGGGCTTCTCGGGACATCGCTTTGCTGCCCGCATCGATGCCGATGGCAAAGGCGGGCTTGAGGCGCAGGTCGTTGCGGCCATGGCCGGGAGCGCGAAGGAACGGTTCCGCATCCGAGAGGCACAGCCCGCGAACCAAGAATACGAGGCCCGGCCGCGTCGTCTCGATTCTGTTTCCGATGCCGCTTTTCGCGACAGGATCCGGTCGGCGACGGACGCAGACGGCGTAGTCGTTTCTCTGCTGCCCGGTGCAACGAACCACGGCCGCGATGGGGTTACTTACAGGCTGAACAAGCTCGTCGAGAAGGGAGCGGCG
>JAKALI010000413.1 GCA_021813195.1 Pseudomonadota bacterium | reverse complement strand
CGTTTTTTCCGTAGTGGTGGAAGAAAGCCCCTGGCTCGGCGGCAATCTGCTGCCAAGACAGAATGTCGTCTCCGATCAGGTTGATCATTTCCGCTCCCGCAGCCTTGAGGCGCGTCGATCCCAATGGCCATCCGGAGATGGCGCGAACGTGTTGTTCGAATTGGGAGGTCTCCGCGCCATCCAGGGTCCAATGGCCGGAGTTATGAACGCGTGGCGCCATCTCGTTGACCAGGATCGCATGACTGTCTCCTTGGGCCACGGCGAAGAACTCGATCGCAAACACCCCGATGTAGTCGAGGGCCTGAGCGAAGCGGCGGGCGATTTCAAGGGCTTGGGTGGCCGGTTCGGCAGCGAGCCGCGCCGGTGCGGTAGAGCGATGGAGAATGTGGTTCCTGTGCTCGTTCTCAGTCACCTCATAGGCGCGGAATGTGCCGTCCAAGCCGCGGGCAGCAACGACGGATACTTCCAGGTCGAACGACACGAACGATTCCAGAATCGCTGCTTGGTTGCGCATTTCGGCCCATGCGGCCTGCGCATCTGTCGCAACGCGGATCTTCGCCTGACCCTTACCGTCGTAGCCGAAACGGCGTGTTTTGAGAATGCACGGCGGAGGGATCTGGTGGAGCCGCACCTGAAGCTCCTCCAGACTATCCACGCTGGCAAAGTCTGCCGTCATGGCGCCGAGTTCGCGCGCCAGAGCTTTCTCATTGAGCCGGTCCTGCGCACAGGCAAGCGCCTTCACCCCTGGCCGAACAGGGACGAGTTCGCTCAAAAGCCGAACGGTCGCAACGGGGATGTTTTCGAATTCATAGGTCGCAACGTCGATCGCGCGCGCAAAATCCGCGAGCGCAGCTTCATCGCCGTAAGATGCGACCGTGCAGGCGGCTGCCACATCAAAGGCCGGCCCCGAGACGTCGGAATAGATGTGGCACTTGAAGCCTAAGCGCGCCGCCGCCATCGCCAACATGCGACCGAGTTGGCCGGAGCCCAGAATGCCAATGGTGGAGCCGGGGGGAAGGGCTGTCATAGCGTTGGATCAGCTTATCGAGATCGTTGTGATCAATCGGTCTTTGGAGTGAGAGCGACATTTTCGGCTTGGTGGCGGCGGCATGCCTCCAGTCGTTGCGCGAGGTCGGCGTCGCTCAAAGCGAGGATCTGGGCGGCAAGCAGGCCTGCATTCGTTGCGCCCGGCTCCCCGATCGCCAGGGTGCCGACCGGCACCCCAGGGGGCATCTGCACGATCGAATACAGGCTGTCCAGGCCGCTGAGCGCCTTGCTCGTGACGGGTACGCCGAGCACTGGCAATGTCGTCAGGGATGCGGTCATGCCAGGCAGATGAGCCGCCCCGCCCGCCCCGGCGATGATGACCTTCAAACCTCGCGCACGCGCCGTTTTTGCGTAGTCGTAGAGCCGTTCCGGCGTGCGATGTGCGGAGACGATCTTTGTTTCGAAGGGGACGCTGAGGTCGGTGAGAACATCGGCGGCGCACTTGAGTGTCGGCCAGTCCGATTGACTTCCCATGATGATGCCGACGAGTGGCCTGGTGGCGGTCATGCGGAGCTTTCCCTTTGGAAAGCCAGCTTGGGTAGCGGAAGGGGGGTGCGTTTACAAGTCTGACAGCTGTAATACCCGGGAAAATCCTCTTGATCGGTGAACTGCGTCCGGCGCGCTTCGACGTCGCACCGGAATTTGTCGCCTTGTCAGTTGGAGCTTCGATCCCCATCACCCTCCCGGCCGCTCGGTCAGACTGGCAGACGCGGTCGGGCGGAACGCAATGAGCCGCCGCGCGCTTGACCTCATCATGGAGCACGGAATTCATGGAGCACGCCGACGATTCGCGCTGGTGGCTGGGGCTCTCGAAGGCAGAAGCGATTATGCTTGTCGCGCTTTTGTCTTACGCTGCGGCTGGTCTCCTTTCTCTCATCGTCTTTGGGCTGCATGGCCTGATGGTCTGGGCCCTCATCAGCGCCGGGCTCGGTGGGCTCTGGATCCTGACCATCGCGATCGGCAAGGTGTCTTAGAGGCTAGCCCCACATCCGCCATTGAATTGAAAGCAGCGGTGCTCTAAGTGCGCGTCTGCACGGTGCTTGAGCGACCGGGATGCCAGCGGACGGGCAAGGCCGCGATTGTCAGCGAGAGGATTGGCCAAGTGGACAGCGTTCTCATCATCGGTGCGGGTGCGGCAGGCTCGGTGACGGCGCAAAAGTGCGCCATGAACCGCGACATCTTCAAGAAGGTTCATCTCGCCTCGCGGCGCTTGGAGAGCTGTGAAGCGGTAGCCAAGAGGTGCAAGACGCCGATTGAGATTTCGCAGGTTGATGCCGACGATGTGAAGGCGACCGTCAAGCTCATTAAGAAGGTCAAGCCGGATCTCGTCATCAACATGGCCCTGCCCTATCAGGATTTGCCGATCATGGATGCGTGCCTGGAAACGAGCGTGCACTACATGGACACGGCCAACTACGAGCCGCGCGATGAGGCGAAGTTCACCTACAAATGGCAGTGGCCCTATCATTCCAAGTATAAGGCCGCCGGCATTATGGGTGTGCTCGGCTGCGGTTTCGATCCCGGGGTGTCCAACATCTTCATCGCCTATGCCCAGGAACATCTCTTCGATGAGATCGAGACGATCGACATCATCGATTGCAACGACGGCAGCCACGGCAAGGCGTTTGCGACGAACTTCAATCCGGAGATCAACCTGCGCGAGGTCACGCAGCGCGGAAAATACTGGAAAGAGGGCAAGTGGATCGAAATCGATCCGCTGTCCATTTCGTGCATGATCGATTATCCGGAAGTCGGCCCGCGCAAGTCCTACCTCATTTATCACGAGGAGGAGGAGAGCCTGGTCAAACACATCAAGGGGCTCAAACAGATCCGTTTCTGGATGACGTTTTCGGACAATTACATCAAGCATCTTGAGGTGCTTCAGAACGTCGGCATGACCCGCATCGACCCGGTGATGTACAAGGGCACGCCTGTGATACCGATGGAATTCTTGAAAGAGCTTCTGCCGCCGCCGCAGTCGCTGGGCGAGAACTACACGGGCCGCACGTCGATTGGCTGCATCATTCGCGGCACGAAGGGATCGAAGAAGAAGATCGTGCTCATTTACAACGTCTGCGATCACGCCGCCTGCTACAAAGAGACGGGCGCGCAGGCCGTCTCCTACACCACGGGCGTTCCGCCGGTGGTGGGCGCGATGCAGATGTTTAAGGGGGTGTGGAAGGGTAAGGGCGTCTATAACGTCGAGCAGTTGCCGCCCACCCCGTTCTTGGAAGACCTCGCCAAGCAGGGTCTGCCGTGGCACGTCAAAGAGATCAAAGTCTCTGATCAGGCCGAGCTGTTCAAAGTGAAGACCTAACTCGCACGCCCGACCTGACCGCATGTTGGAGAGGAACTGGAGTGCTTCTCGTCGACAGCGGGCAAGTCGTCGGATGACCGATGCACGCGTGGCGCTGAGCTCTCACGACAGCGGTGGGTCTTCCTCGTGGCGCTTGCGTTCGCTCTCGGGTACCTCGTCGAGGGGAAGGGTCATCACCCCGATGCCCATGGCAAGGCTGCCGTAGGTGAGCATGTTGAAGGCATAGAGTAGGAACAGTGCCACGTAGGGTTCTGAATCGCCTTCCAGGAGGTCCTTGATGCCCGCGATATTGAACGTCACGATGCCAGAGGCGACGATCACGCCGATTGCGCAGCCAAGCGCCAGATGGAGGCTCAGAAAGCGGAATAGTTTCGGCATGGCACTCCGGACGGTCTGACAACCCGCCGAGATTCTGCCAGATCGAGGGTGGTAGGGACAAGTCAAAACGACGGGATTGTCCTCGGTTTGCGGGGGCTGCGCGGGCGTCGCGCCGGTCCGCACTGCGAAATCGGCTGAAGCCGCAATGCTGGCGTGCGCCGCGTTACTTTTCTCTCGGGCAATCGGTTATTCCATCAGCGTTTGAGATCACTGGCGTGCCCGGCAGGAGTTTAGTCTGAATTCAGGAGCTTTGACTTCGCGCACTCAGTCCCGCCGAAGCCCACATCGATCAAAGTTAATCGCCAAATCTCAGACGTTTCGGCGTTTGCGCTGGTGCGGGATCGGGCGCCGCCTCGCCGGGACATCAGCCTTTGTTTGCTTTTTGGCACGTCGACTTCCCCATCCAAGGTGTCCGTGCGCGTGTGGGTGTCATGAATGACTGGCTCGATCACCTCTCCGGAACCGCCGGTTGGGAGGCTTTCGAGAAGCCCGAGTTTGTGGTCGCGCTCCTGTGCATCATTGCGCTCGTCGCCCTTTACGGCTCGCTCCCTACTTTGCGCCGCGAGCGCCGTGGCCGGCGCGCCTGGTCTCCGCGCGTGATACGCCCGCCGGCGCAACGGTCGGATCAAGAGTCCTGGTCGGACCCAAAGTGGCAGATGGAGATCATCTCTCGCGTATCGTTTGAGCCCCAACGCTTGCTCAACGCCAGCGAGTACAAGGTCCTTGTTCTGTTGGAGGCTGTCGTGAGCGAGGCCGCCGGCGGCTTTCGTGTTATGGCCCAGACGAGCCTTGGTGAGATCTTGAAACCGAGGGAGAGTTCATCGAATGCGGAGCATGCGGCTCTCGCATATCGTGCAATCAACAGCAAACGGGTGGACTTTGTCATCGTGGACCGGCGCGGGATGGCGGTCCTTGCGGTGGAGTACCAGGGGTATGGTCACTACCAAGGCAATGCCTTCATGCGC
>JAKALI010000412.1 GCA_021813195.1 Pseudomonadota bacterium | reverse complement strand
AATCAGAATTTCGCCGGACACCAATGCCACCGCCCAGGCGGCAATCACTAACGCCCCCAGTTCGGTCAAGGGATAGAAGACTGAGATCGCGGCGCCGCAATGGCGGCAACGCGCCCGGCTGGCGGCCCAACTGAGGACCGGAACAAGGTCCCGAAACCCGAGCGTGCGGGCGCAGTGATCGCAAACCGAACGGCCTGCGATGATTGGCCGGTGATCCGGCAGCCGGTGGACCACGACGCCGATAAAGCTACCGATGAAGGGAGCAGCAAGCAGGGTGATCAGGGTAACGTGCCAAGCGTCATTCATGGGCTCCAAGAAACTCCATCACCGTGGCGCTGGTACAGAATTTTGGCTAAGCCCAACACCGTATTGCCGCGCATTCCCTGATATGACGAGCGTCCCGCCACTAACGAAACCGCACGAGCACGGTGGTCCATTCCTCAATCGCCTGGCCGCCAATGGTCGCCGGCAGATAGTGCCAATGCGCCCTGGTGAAATCGAGCGCAAGCCTATCCAATGCCGGCGTGCCGCAGGATTTCGCGACACTGGCATCCCCAATCGAACCGTCCTTTTTCACGAGGATACGTAAGACGACCTCGGCCGCTTGTCCGGCTGCAGTTGATAAACCTGCAGTCGCCGGCAAATCATTTGCATGGCTCGGGTCTGGCCGTGGAGCGATTATCTGATCGGCACCGAACGCAAAGCCGGCAGCGTTGGCATCGTCTTGAGGGGCAATCTGGATTTCGGGCGCGGGAACAACGACAGGTTCTGCTGAAACCAACTCCGGCGTCACGTCCGTATGCGAGGCCATTTTTAAGGGTACCAGATTCAACGACAGTTCATGTGTTGGCGTGTTGGGCGTGGCCAGCGATAACAACTGGGTCCCCAGCAGCCAGATCAATATTAGATGACCGGTTGCCACCAGCACCATATTGATTACGCGACTGGACCGGTTCAGGGCGCCGACTTGTTGCTTGGTCCACACAAAGGTCGCCGAAGCAATCTTTGCAGCTCGGAAATCTACCATCGTTCGAAAAGAGCCGGACATTGTCAGAAGCTTCTGCGGTGACCGCTCTCTACATTGGAGGCGAACAGGTGCGCATCAGATAACCCTGCACGTCGCACAAGTGCGCAATTCTGAGTTCCTGCCACGGCCAGATTCGGGGGCTACTTGCAGGCGATGGTCGCGCTATCTTCCGTTAAGACACCGCCTTCATTCACGAACACGCGCTGCCGAAGCTGCCCGGTTTGCAGGTTGAGGCTGAAATCGTAATGGGTGGCGGAAAAAGGCAGCGTCCAACTTGCCTCGGCGCCGTCAATTTTCGCCGGGTAGTTTCCCGAGCCGGAGTAATTGCCGGGTCCGACACTTGACTTGTCGGCCAGCGCCATACCGACGACGCCATTGCTTGCGTCAATCGTCAACGTGCCCCAGAACTTGTTCCCGTTCGTGCATTGCATTGTCACCGTGCCAGCTAATGCTGGTCCGGTGCCAAAGCATAGGAGCACGGCAATGACCAGCGACATTCTCTTATTCAACATGACCGGCCCTTTCTTTTCTTCAAAAAGGAATTGCAATCTATAGGAACCATGTCGATTGTTGAAGACGGAATAGCACCAAACTCGCTGCGACGCCCTTTAGCTGCCTCGTGCACACGCCGGAAAGAGCACCTTCACCTGCGGCGATATCCTCCTTCGACCCGCATCGGCTCAGCACCTCCATCCCCGCTGCCCACTGGCACTTCCACCGCCAGCTTCTTCACCGCTACCGCATCGTCCTCGCGCCCGGCGACTTCTCCGCCATGATCGCCAGCATCCGCGATGGCCGCGCCCGCCTCATCGAGCAGCAAGCGAACGGGCGAGCGGCCTATTCGGTGCGTGTGCTATCTGTGGGCGAGCGGGTGTATGTGGTGGTGTCGGGGGCGCGGGATGTGGTGACGGTGGTGAGGCCGGGGAGGGGGTCTTTGAACTCTTCACTCACGCCCCTCAATCTAATATCTTAGACAGTTCGTAAATCTTGAATCCGTCCGGCGTCAGATCGATACCCATTACCCAGCGGTGACTCGTGCGGCTAGTGAATACAACATTGTAGCCCTTTATCTCCGTTATCATAAAAGATGACCTCACCCCCATACCAACTACTTTTGGATCATCCCGTCTCAAAATTTCGCGAACATCATCTATATCGCTCTCGGGTATCTTATCCACTGCATGTGCCGCCAGTGATTCATCGAAGGCTTTAGGTGACCGTTTCAAATACGCAAAAAAATCCAGTATTCGGACAAACATATCTTCCGATACGCTATCGGCTAGGATGTAGCGAGAATCGTCCGGAGGCGGGCACGCATCAGACTTCACACTTGCCATAAAGACTTGACTGGAAAATTTGAGGTGCCTCGTTCCCTGCGGATAGACTGGCGCACTTCTTCCGTACCCGCAGACGTCATGCACACCGCGCCACACGGGAGATAGTGAATAGTAGCGGACAATCTCATCGTTCTTCTTCGTGCAAACGTACAGCCCATTCGTATTTTTCTCTAAAAGTTCATTGATAGCTTTGGGAAGCTTTTCGCTATTAGAGAAATAGAATTGGCATTTTACGCCCATCACGACTTGGGTGGCGTGCGCGGCTTCGGGCAACTGCCCAGCCAAGCTTCCGCCCAGCAATAAAACAAACGTCACCTTGAAAAGAGTCGGAAGGCTAATTCGGATACCCATCTATCAACCTCCTAGCGTCGGACCCGGGCAGATACGCAGGATGAGGAATTGTATAATACATTAAGCTTTCGGGATTCGACGAGTCTCCAAAACCGAGAATATGACCAAATTCATGTGATATGATGTTTGGCTGATATTTGTAGCTGTGTGTCAGATATATATGGCCATTTTGTGCGCACGCGTAAGCATCTGCGCTGTTCCCTCAGGCGTTAAAGTTATCTTCTTCGACGCTTAGTTCTGGCGTTGATCGGCCTACCACCTGCACAAAGTCGATCATAAAGCTGTACCCGTTGTAATATGCATGGTTGTACGACTTATTGAGTTCATCTGTAACGTACACACATTCGATGCCGGCGTTGCACTGCGTCTCCACAACACCGTAGAGAGTGTTGCCCTCACGGCTCAGATATGGGAGCAGTTGTTTAGTTAGCGTTGGCACCTTTGGATCAGAGCCGCTGCCACCGACACTCTGCCTTTCCGGCGCACTCAACGTACTCGCCGCATAAGCGAACGCTGCTGTAATAGCGCCATTTGCGAACTTGCCGCCGCCGAGAACGGACGCGGCTCCCCCGAGGGCTGCGCCGACCAGCATTTTGCCGAAATTGAATTGTGTGCCGCCGAGCCCGCCACCTAGCGAGCCCACGCCCGCTGCCAGGAAGCCGGAGCCGAAGTTCCCGCCCGTGCTGAGGCTAAACATGCCCCCCACTAGACCACTTGCGATCATCTTGCCAACAAACGGCGCCGACTTTGCGGCGTCGAGTGCTGCGTTAATGTCGCTGCCTAAGCTTGGCACGAGTCCGGCAAAAAACGCTGCTTCCATTCCGCCGAGCAGCGCGCCCTGCAAGATGTTACCGCCTGTGAGCCCCGCCGACACCCCGCCGGCAAGGGTGCCCGCAATTGCTATGTTAACAAAAGACCCTAATGCGGACGCGCTAAAGGCCGTGGTTTCCAATGCCCCCAGCAGTTCCGGCGCATAGACAATGATCGCTACGGCTACAATCGCTGCAAAAATATCGAGGAAGCCGTACCCCGTGGGATCGGTGAAGGAAAGCGGGTTATTGCCGACGTAGGAATAGCGGTTGAGATCCTGCGGGATGAATGGGGCTTCCACAGTAGGATCGGCGCTCATGAAACGTCCCGTCACGGGATCGTAGAGCCTCGCGTTGAGATTGACGAGGCCGACTTCATCCATCTCTTCCTGGTTGGTGAAGCCGCGCGTCGTAGAGGAGCCGGTGAAGCAAGAGGCGTCGCCCGTGCCGTTCGAACAGCGCCGCTGGCCCCAGGCGTCATAGGAAAGGCGCTCCAGCACCGTGCCGGCATCGTCCATAACGACAGCCACCGAACCCAGATGATCGAGCACGAAGTAGCGCATTGCGGTGGTGCCGCCGGAAAATTTTTCGGCGATGATGTGGCCATCGGCCTGGATGTAGTCGCGCCATGTCGTGGTCGAGCCCACGACGTATTTCTCGCTCATGGCGCCAAGAGCGTTGAGGTAGGTGGTCGTCGACGGACTGGAGCCACCGATCGTCTGGGTGATGCGGTGATGGTCGCTGTCATAGGCGAAGGCGACCGTGGTGGTGCCTTGCGTGATCTGTGCCACCATGTTGAAGCTAGTCCAGGTCACTGTGCGCCCGGCGCCGGCCGTCATGTTGCCGTCGGCGTCATAGGTGTAGGTGGGATTGACGACGCCGTTCACCGTACCGGTGATGGAGGAGACCGCATGAGGACGGGCCTGGCCAGCAGCCGGATAGGAGTAGGTTCCCACCCCAGTCTTCGAGGTGATGTTACCGAGAGCATCGTAGGCGACGGTGGAATAGCCGCTCGCCGTGCAGGACGCGCCGAGGGCGTAGTTCACCAGGCGGTTCAAATTGTCGTAGCAGAAGTTCTCGGTATAGCCCTCGATCGTGTCCTGGCGCTGGGTGAGATTGCCGATGGTGTCGAAGGTGTAGTGGAAATTCGCCACTGAGTTCGTCACACCGGCAAGGATTTGCTG
>JAKALI010000411.1 GCA_021813195.1 Pseudomonadota bacterium | reverse complement strand
CCGTACTTCTCCCACACGTCACAGATCTTGCGCAGCGAGTCGGTGGTGTAGTGCATGCCTGGCGCCGGCATGATGCGCAGCGTGTGGAATTCCGCAGCCTCCGGAAATTCGGGCTTGCCGTCTTCGCCGCGCAATTCGGTAAAGCGCGGAATGACGCCGCCGCCGTAGCCGATCACGCCGACCGTACCACCCTTCCAATAACCGCGCTTGGTTTCGTAGGAGCGTTCGAGCTGACCGAGCAGGTCCTTCATCATGCCGGCGTAGGGCTTATCCTCGGCACCGGCCAAGCGCTTAAGGCCCGAAACGAAACTGGGCCAGGGACCGCTTTCTAACTTGTCCAGCATGGGCGTTTCTGGGGTCTTTTTTGTCATCGGTTCGCTTCGCGTGTTATCGGTTTCGACCGTCTCCCGGGTCCCGAAGCCCGCCCGCCGCGCAATAGCAACGAAACCACGGAACCCGGAAACAGTCTAAGCGCGGGCAGCGGCAGGCGATATTGCGCAGATGGGATGGCCGACTGCCCCGCGACCTATCTCCGACGGGATATGTACGCCGCGCCTGCTGGTGAGAAGCTTTTCGTGTGACGACGCGCTACTGGAACGACGACAAGGACGACGAGGCTGCGAGCGGGAATTCCGCGGCGGCTGATCTGGCGTTTGCGCTGTCAGGTCGTGCGATTCCCGCGGATTATGCCTTTGCCCTTTCGCATGCGGTGATCCGGCTCCTGCCATGGCTGCCGCTGGTGCAGGGCGCCGGGTTGCATCTGGTGCACGGCGTCGAGTCGGGCAACGGCTGGCAGCGCGATGAAACCAACGGTGCACTCCTCTACCTTCCCAGACGGGCAAGGTTGGTGTTGCGCCTGCCCGAAGAACGGCTTGAGGACGCGCGCGCGCTCGTGGGCCAGACACTCGACGTTCGCGACTTCCCGCTACGAGTCGGAGAGCCGAGCGTCCAGCCACTCTCGCCATCGGATACGACTTATGCACGCCATGTCGTTGACGAGACCGGCGGCGAAGATACTTTCCTCGAACGGGCGGCACAGGCGATCGACGCGCTTGGATTTGTGCGGCGAAAGATCATGTGCGGTAAGAGCCGAC
The DNA here is from genome assembly GCA_021813195.1 of Pseudomonadota bacterium. The sequence continues at coordinate 3,627 of JAKALI010000411.1, read as the reverse complement.
GCATCTCCACACCCGGCGGTGAGATTTCGACGCGCAGTATGATGGTGGCAGGCTTGGCACCTCGCGACTCGCTCACGCTCCTGGAAAGGGGCATCGGCTCGGGCCGGCTCATGGGCTGCGGGCTGTTCGTGCCGTACAAGCGGCCCAATTCCGTTGCCCGCGGCGAGGACGGCTAACGCTTATCCGGCCGCCCTCAGGCCAGCCCCCTCTGCGACGCCTGCCGGCTCGAACCAGGCAAAACGTTCGTGCAGCCTGACCACGTCGCCGATGATGAGCAGCGAGGGCGGGCGCATCGCGACGTCTTCTGCCTTGGCAGGCAGGTTTGCCAGATCGCTGATCAACACCTGTTGACTCTGCGTGGTGCCGTCCTGAACCAGGGCGGCGGGCGTCGTGGCCGAAAGACCTTCATCAATCAGACGCCGACAGATCGTTTCGAGATTGTGCAGACCCATATAGACCACGATGGTCTGATGAGGCTGGGTCAGCGCATGCCAGTCCAGATCGCCGCCATCCTTGAGGTGGCCCGGAACGAAGACGCAGCTATGCGCGTAGTCGCGATGCGTCAGTGGAATGCCCGCATAGGCCGCGCAGCCCGAGGCCGCGGTGACGCCGGGCACGATCTGGAACGGAACGCCCTCCGACGCCAGCACATCCAATTCTTCGCCGCCGCGGCCGAAGATGAAGGGGTCGCCACCCTTCAGGCGTAGCACGCGCTTGCCTTCGCGGGCGAGGCGCACCAGCAGACGGTTGATCTCGTCCTGCGGCAGGCTGTGGTCGCTGCGCGCCTTGCCGACATAGATACGCTCGGCGCCGCGATGCGCGAAATCGAGAATCTCCGGCGCCACCAGCCGGTCATAGACAACCACGTCTGCCTGCTGCATCAGGCGCAAGGCACGAAAGGTAAGCAGGTCCGGGTCGCCGGGACCGGCACCGACGAGATAAACCTCGCCTACCGACAGTGACGACGGCGTATCCTGCTGCAGCGCGACCTCGACGGCAACCTTCGCCGCCCGCTCCTGCCCTGCCAGCATCAACTCGGCCACGGGCCCCTGCAGCACCTCTTCCCAGAACCGGCGGCGTTGCGCCAGGTCCGAAAAGCGCCGCTTGACGCGTTCGCGGAAACTCTCGGCGAGCGTCGCCAGCCGGCCATAGGAGGCCGGAAGCATCGTTTCCAGCTTCGTACGCAGGATGCGCGCCAGAACCGGCGAAGCCCCGCCGGACGACACTGCCACAATCACCGGCGAGCGATCGACGATGGACGGCACGATAAAGCTGCAAAGCTCGGGCGCGTCGACCACATTGACCGGAATGGCACGCCCCCGGCACAGCTCGGAAACCTCGCGGTTGACGGCTTCATCGTCGGTGGCGGCGATGACCAGCGTGCAGCCCTCGATATCGCCGGGGCGGAAGACGCGCGCGCGATGACTGAGCTTGCCAGTGTCGCGGTATTGCGCGAGGCTTATGCTCAGTTCGGGCGCCACCACCGTCACAGCGGCACCGGCCCGCATCAGCAGCTCCGCCTTGCGCGCGGCAACCTCACCCCCACCCACCACGAGGCAGGCCCGGAAACGGACGTCGAAAAAGGTCGGCAGATACTCCATGCGCCACCCGTCATGCGACAACTCTTCACAGTTCATGAAAAGCTTGGGCGGCCGGGCTTGGAATATCTCCAAAGGAACATCCCGCCAGGCGAGCGGGGATAGGCGGGACGCCCCGATCGGCGCCTCAATAGCTGATCTTGACGCCGATGGTGAAGCGCTGGGACGCGTGTCCGCCCATCCCGGCGAGATAGTCTTCGTAGGCGACGACCGGTTCGATCGAGTCCGTCAGGTGATATGTGGCTTCCACGCCGACGCGCAGAAGATTGTAGAGTTCGCCGTGATCGCGGGCACCATTGTAGGCGCCCAGCCGCGCGCTGCGTACGAAGAACAGCCTGCCGGCAAGATCCAGACCATGAACGATGGGGGCCCTGACCTCCAGTTCAGTCCGAAACTGCGCAGCGCCGCCATCCAGAAAAATACGCGTGCCCAGGTCCAGGTTCGCTGTCAGCTTCCAAAAACCAGGCTTGAAGCCGAGTTGGTAGTTTGGCTCGGCCGCCCACTGGCCGCTGTCGAGCCCGGGAATCTTGGCCGCGGAGCTACCTGGCACGATTACTCTGAGACCGATGGCGTCGGCAAAACTGGCATCTTGCGTCAGCGCGTAATTCAACCCGATGCGTTGCTCCTGCAGCCCGTTATTGGTGTCGACGATCTTGACGCCTTTCTTGACCTTCGAGCGATAGAGAAAGCCATAGCGCAGGTCATAGTCGAGCGAAAATCCATCTCCCAATCCATGCTCGCCTGTGATCCGAAGCTGGGTTTCGTGCTCGCTGCTTCCGGGTTGCGTGGTGGTGGAAAACGAATTGGCCGGGAACTGTTGGTTGGCATAGGAATAGCGGAGCATCGGCTCCACATCGCCGCTTCCGGCCGCCGGAATCCACGCCCCGGCGTTCGCCGCCTCCGGGCGCAGTGTGAGCAACGAGGCACAGGCAAAAAGCGCCAGACCAAGGCGCCTGATAAACATTGCCGTCTTTCTCTCAACCAGACGGTCAGCACGCATTCAGGCCGTCCTCATCTGATCATGGGAGGAAGTCGCGCCAGGGGCACCGAGGCTCGCCCACAACCTGGCGTAAGGTCCGGCATCACGCAAGAGTTCGACGTGCCGGCCTCTCTGAACGATCCGGCCCTTTTCGAGCACGAGGATCTGGTCAGCCTCCGTCACCGTCTTCAAACGGTGAGCGATAACCAGCGCCGCCCGGTTCGCAACCAGACGGCGCACGGCCTCCATCAAACGCGTTTCGGTTACCGCATCGAGGTTACTGCTCGGTTCGTCCAGGATCACGACCGACGCATTGCTGAGCATCGCCCGGGCAATCGAAATACATTGCCGCTGCCCGCCGGACAGTGTCTGGCCTCTCTCGGCCACAATATAGTCATATCCACCAGGGAGGCGCGCGATCACATCGTCAATTCCGACGGCGCGCGCCGCCGCAATCGCCTCTTCGCGCCCGGCCCCTTCGCATCCATAGCAGATGTTCTCCCAAACACTTGCTCGGAAGATCACCGGCTCCTGAAGCACCAAAGAAATCTGACGACGGAGAAAGCCGAGGCTGAATAACCGCAGATCGTGGCCGTCCAGCAAGATGCGCCCGTCAACCGGATCATAGAAGCGCGAGATCAGGCCGGCGATCGTGCTCTTGCCAGAGCCGGTCGTTCCGACCAATGCCACCATCTTGCCCGGCTCCAGAACCAGCGATACATCCCTCAGCACCAGCGCGCCGGGGTTGTAGCCGAAGCTGACACCCTGGAAAACGACGTGCCCCCGGCAGTCACGCGGCACCAATGCCAGCGCCGGCTCCTTGACCGAAGGCATCTCGAACAGATATTCGCCGATGCGCTCGATGGCGACGGAGGCTCGGCCGACGATCCGCGCCGTCTTGGCAACGCGTCGGGTCGGCGAGGTCAGAGAGCGGAAATAGGCGAGAAAGACCAGCATCTCGCCAGCCGTAATCCGCCCGTCCAGCACGTGAATGGCGCCATACCAGGCGATTGCCGCCGTGGCCACAGCAACCGCCAACGTCATGGCCGG
>JAKALI010000410.1 GCA_021813195.1 Pseudomonadota bacterium | reverse complement strand
ATGCGCGTGAAGACCGCCCATGCGGCGATGCGGTTCATCGCCGTGCCGGTCACCAAGCACGCCTAAGTTTTCAGGAGGGCCGTCCGCGTTTTCTGCCCCTGACGCGGACCATGCCAATGGGGAACGGGATCCCCGCCCGTTCCCCATCATTTTCCAAGTGCGCTCTAACACATGCGGAAAAAACTAAACTAAAGGAATTACCAGAGTGATCGCGGCCAACAAATTGGAGAGTTTGCGATGGCCAATCCAATTACACATTCAACAACCGATATATCCCGTCGGTCTGTTTTATTGCAGGGCGCGCTCTGCACCGCTGGCGCCGCGACCATTTTTGTTGCGAATATCGAGCCGGCGCAAGCGGCAAAGCTGCCACACGCTTCCGTGGCATATCGACCGACTCCAAATGGCAATAAAGAGTGCAGCAACTGCAACTTTTTTATGCCCCCAAGAGCCTGTCAAAAAGTCGCTGGCACAATTAGCCCGAAAGGATATTGCATACTCTGGCAAGAAACCTGAGCAACACGCACTATTAAAAGACAACAAGCACGAAAAGCGCGCGCCAACCGAATACCTACCGCTGAGTAGTCGTACGAGCACCAGTTAGCCAAATGCCACAACACCCACAGAACCTCTTTGTAAAATCGAGGCCGTGCTTGTTCTATCGACCAAGCGAAAGGGGTTTGATCTCCGGGACCCACCCAACACTTTTACCACTAAAGTCGCCATCTCAGCGTTCGTCCGCGCCTATGTCTCCAATGTGATCTTTTCACTACAACCTCCGAGTCTTAGTTCATGAAACTCGTAAAGGCCCACATTTTGCACAAAGGGATTGAGGTTGCTAAATGCATCTGGCGTCGGGGATTAACGCATGCCTCGCTTCCATCAATTGTTTTTGCTGTGGCTTTAGTCGTCGCGGCAGCCCTGACGCGCCACCTCCTTGGATTGGTTGATCCTCGCACCATTGTTTTCTTACCGTACTTTTTGGCTGTGCTAGGAGCAACGTTTTTTGGCGGACTATTGCCCGGACTCGTCGCATTAATTTTAAGTGGCCTGTCCGCATGGTGGTCATTCCTTCCACCAGCGCATGCCTTTTTTCCAGTTACCCACCATGACGCAACTAGCTTACTGATCTATTATGCAATTGGAGCCATCTTTGTCGTTGCCGCAGAACGTCATCGCAAGCTTTTAAGACAATATCATGAGCAAGACCACTTCAGCCAATTGATAATCAGCGAGCTGCGGCATCGCTTGCGTAATAAGTTGGCGACAGCGCAAGCTGTACTGACATTCCACTTACGCGCTGGCGACGCTCTTCGGGACGAAATAGCGGGGCGGCTTTCCGCAATCGAACGAACTGATGAATTTATTTTTCTGAATCAAAACAAAAGCGTTGAGATTTCCCAAATTGTCGAGAGTGAATTTAGACCATATGGAGGACATTCACGCATCAAAGTGACAGGAGACTCCGTTTTACTCCCACCAACTCTCGCACTTCCACTAACGCTGATTATTCACGAGCTTTTGACCAACGCTGCCAAGTACGGCCCCTTGTCGCACCACCTCGGTCGGATTGATGTCACTTGGACGGCCGACGATGCTCGGGTACAAATCATTTGGCGCGAAAGCGGCGGACTGCCAATTCCAGGCCCGCATCACAGGGGCTCTGGATCAGAGCTTTTTCAACGAGCGCTTGCACCGTTTCGTGGAACGGTCGATTTAGAATTCGCGCCTGACGGACTTAAGTGTACGATATTCTTTGTCCTGCCACGGGAAAGTCGTGCAGCATCTGCTTTTGACCGGCAGTCCATCGCTCCCTTGTAAAACAAAGCGCTGGATGGGGGAATACTTCTCTTACTGAAATTCGCAGCTGACCACTATTAACAGAACGTGCGTCTAACATTTTTCCGAATCATTGCGATAGGCGGCGGCACCACGCGATATAATCTTCAAGGGCCTCCTATCAAACGTAAGCGACGGCCGGATCCCATTGGATTCCTTGTTGATGTGATCGAGCGAGCGTTCCTCGTCGCGATCGTTTGCAGCAAAAGCTGCAATATTTGTTGCAAAGCTTTGGAGCATATTTGGCGGCAAGTGCCGTCGGGTGGTTGGCGGTCAGGCCGCGATCGCGTTCTGCGAGATCTTAAAATTCCACGGTAGCAGCAGATCGATTTCGGAATTGGCGTGGCCGACGGCAATCGCTTCGAGCGTGGCCTTCATATAGGCGAATGGTTCGACGCCGTTGAGCTTGCAGGTGCCGATGAGCGAAGCCAGACGGGCCCAATTTTGGCCACCCTCATCGTGGCCCGCAAATAGCGAATTCTTTCTGTTCAGCGTCAGTGGCCTGATGAGATTCTCGACCGGATTGTTGTCCATCTCGACGCGGCCGTCGTCGAGATAAAGGCAGAGTCCTTCCCAGTGATTGGCGAGATAGGCGAGCGCCTCGCCCATTTTGGCCTTTGGCGACAGTCGCTGGCGCTGGGCGCTGATGAAAGCTTCGAGTTCGGCGATCAGCGGCTTGGCGCGTTCCTGCCGGACGGCGCGGCGCTGCGCAGTGGAGGATCCGCGGATTTGCTTCTCGATGGCGTAGAGAGCGGCAATACGCTGCAGGATCTCCTCGCCGATGGGCGAGCCGGCTTCCGATGTCGCCTTGATCACTTCGCGCCTGCCGTGGCTCCAGCAGTAGGCGAGCTTGAGCGGGGAGCCGCCCTGGCGCTCGGCCCTTTGCAACCGATTGTAGCCGGTGAAACCATCGACCTGCAGCACGCCGTCAAAGCCGGCGAGCATTTCTTCCGCATGCAGGCCGGCGCGTCCTGGCGCATAGCGGAACACGACGCCGGGCGGATCGGTGCCGCCGAAGGGGCGTTCGTCGCGCGCCAGCGCCCACAGGTAGCCGGTCTTGACCTTGCCCCGCCCAGGATCGAGCACCGGGGCCGTGGTCTCGTCCATGAACAGCTTGGTAGAGCGTTTGAGCAGCTCGGCCATTCGCTCGACGATAGGTGCCAGGTGAAAGGCGGCGCGCCCCACCCAGTCGGCCAGCGTCGAACGCTCGATCGGCACGCCGTGGCGGGCAAAAACCTGGGCCTGGCGATAGAGCGGCAGGTGCTCGGAATACTTGGAAACGACCACCTGCGCGATCAGCGCCTCGGTCGGCAACCCGGCCTCGATTAGATGCGCCGGCGCCGGAGCCTGGCTCACGCCAGCTCGCCCTTTCGGGCAGGCATAACGTGGGCGGATGGTGACGATCACCCGCAACTGGGCCGGGATCATGTCCAGCCGTTCGCTGCGATCCTCTCCGATCCTGACCATGTCCCCGCAGCCGCAGGGGCAAGCGATGCTTGGCGGTTCGATGACCTGCTCGACGTGCGGCAAATCCTTGGGCAGGGCGCGGGAGCGCCGTTGCAGGCGTTTGGCATTGGCCTCACGCGAGGCTGCGGGACGCCGTTCAACGGATTCGCGGGCCTCTGCGATCGCAATCTCGATGTCCTCGAAGGCCAGTTGCCGCTGATCGGGATCGAGCTTCTCCGAGCGTGGGCCGAACCGTGCCCGACGGAACTCTTGTACCAAATGCTCAAGTCTGGAATTGGCTTCCTTGAGAAAAACGTTCTCTGCTTCAAGCCGTATCCGTGCCGATCGTTCTTGATCGAGTTCTGCAAGCATCTTGGCCTGCACCTCGAATGCCGCACGCAAATCAGCCGGCAGACTTGCGAGACGGGCAGGATCAATGGCGTCGACCATGCACGAAGCCTAAACGATCGTTGTCAATCGCACCATGCAAAGCTGCGAGATGATTCAATCTGCCGCAGCTGGCGCCCGCACCACAGGCACAGCAACGCGCTTCCAATCGAGGCCCTCGAATAGCGCTTCGAATTGTGCCCGCGACAGCCGCATGACTCCGTCGCGTACCTGTGGCCAGGCAAACTGGCCACTCTCCAGCCGCTTGTAGATGAGAACCAGGCCAGTGCCGTCCCACACCAGGATCTTTACCCTGTCGCCGCGCTTCGAACGAAACACCACCGTCACCCCGGAATGCGGGTCGAGCCCCAGTTCGTTCTGAACGGTCGCCGCCAGACCGTCGTGATCGCGCCGGAAATCGACCGGCCGTATCGCAATAACGATCGGCAGTCGTTGACCAGGAATAATCACCGTCGCGCATCCAGCGCAAATACAATCTCGGCAATCCGGCTCGCGGCGGTCTCCGCCGGCAGCTTCACCGCGATGCCATTCACCTCGATGATAACCCGCTCGCTCACAACGGAAATCGGCTCACCTTGCTCGGCGGCAATGGTGAGCGGCACAAACGCCGTGCCCCCTACATTCTCGTTGCATCCACCGGCAACCGAAAGGCGACCCTCTCGCGCGGCCCGCCGCCAATGCGTCAATTGCTGCGGTGACATTCGGTGCCGGCGGGCGACCTGGCTGACCCTGGCCCCACGCTCAAGGCTCTCCCGCACGATCCGAGCCTTGACTTCATCGGGCCAACTGCGGCGCCCGCTCGGGCCCTCGATAATCTCAAGGCGTCCAGCAAAACCAATCGCCCGTTCTTCATGCCCCTGATCCTCCAAAGCCATTCCATCCTCCGGCGTGACTCAGCCGCAGAATGAAACGTGTTCGCGGCCGCCGGAAGTCTTCAAATCAATGGGGGCAAGGTCCCGCTTACTTCGAGCGCAATCGTCAATGAGCTCTTTGCCGCTTGGGAGCGAGAGTTGCCCCGTCTGTCTGGCA
>JAKALI010000409.1 GCA_021813195.1 Pseudomonadota bacterium | reverse complement strand
GACGAGACCGGGAACGTCGAATTGCGTCGCTGGGGAACGCCGCGCCAGTTCGACTTCGCGGTGCGCGATCACGTTGACGTCGGCGCTCCGCTGGGACTCGACTTCGAATCTGCGGCGCGCATCTCCGGCGCACGCTTCGCGGTGTTGCGCGGCCCTGTCGCCCGGTTGCATCGCGCGCTTGCGCAGTTCATGCTCGACGTCCACACGACCGAGCACGGATACACCGAAGCGTACGTGCCGTACATCGTGTCGTCGCAGACGCTGCGTGGCACCGGCCAGCTTCCCAAGTTTGCCGAGGATCTGTTTCCGGTGCAGCATGGCGACGGCGAGCCGCACTACCTGATCCCGACCGCCGAGGTGCCGCTGACCAACCTGGTGCGCGATCAGATCATCGATGCCGCGCAGTTGCCGTTGCGCTACGTCGCGCACACTCCGTGTTTCCGTTCCGAGGCGGGTGCCTATGGTCGCGACGTGCGCGGTCTGATCCGCCAGCACCAGTTCGACAAGGTCGAGCTGGTGTGGATCACGCGTCCCGAAGCGTCTGCAGCCGCGCTCGAACAGCTGACCGCGCACGCCGAGAGCATCCTGCAGCGGCTCGAACTGCCCTACCGCACCATCGTGCTCTGTACCGGCGACATGGGGTTCGGCAGCGCCCGCACCCACGACATCGAGGTCTGGCTGCCGGCGCAGAACACCTACCGCGAGATTTCGTCATGCTCGAACATGGATGCGTTCCAGGCGCGACGGATGCAGGCCCGGGTGCGTTCGGAGGGCGGCCGGCCTGAACTCGTCCACACCCTCAACGGCTCGGGGCTGGCAGTCGGCCGCACGCTGGTCGGCGTGCTCGAGAACTACCAGCGCGCCGACGGTGGCGTCGATGTTCCGAAGGCGCTGCAACCCTACATGGGTGGCCTGACCGAATTGCGCCCCGCAGATTGATGCGCTGATATACTTCATGGTTTTGCTGCGTTCGCTTCCAGGCGGAAAGCAGCAAGAACGACCGACCCGGAAAGGTGGCAGAGTGGTCGAATGCGCCGGACTCGAAATCCGGTGTACGGTTATACCGTACCGTGGGTTCGAATCCCACCCTTTCCGCCAAAACATTAGCAAAATCAAAGTCTTGCGGTAGACGACCCACAAGACTTCCCACGATTCGGCGGGGGACGCCATGGCTTTCCGTAGGAAGCCGTGGGAAGATGCCCTGGGAAGCGTTCCCGAATTGGCAGCCTCTTAGCAAGCATGTTGGGGGCAACTTTGTGAGGGATGTTTGACGTCTTGCCACGGACCTCACTCGCCCGCGTCCTGACCAGAACGCACGGGCCTTCGTTGTTCGATCCAGGAGTTGATCTGGTCTTCCCGCCAACCGACCGCCCGGAGCCCAATGCGCACGGGAGGCGGGAACATATCGAGAGAAATCAGTCTGTAGAGAGTCGACCGACTCAGGCCGGTGGCGGCCTCGACGGCAGGTCGTTTGAGGATTCTTGACACCATCACGGGATCTCCGGGGAATGAAGTCCCTCTATTTCAGTCTCCGGCGCCCCAACCGACCGATCGAAAGGCAGCCCTTTTTCTGATTCTTTTGAAATGCGCGGCAGAGCGCATCGGCGTGTCGGTCGCCCTGGTCGCCGGCGCGATCTCGCCCCTGCTGGGCCTTGTGGCCGTCTCGTGGACCGGCCACACCGGTGGGCGCATGGTTCTTGCCGCGGGAAAGCCGCGAATCGCGCCGTGCCCATCGAATTGAGGCTCTGGGTGCGGGCGCGACGCCATCCCACGTTTCCGCTCCGATCCCCAGGCAAGGGACCATGGACGTCCAAGAACCTGTCCGCGCACCGATTCCGGACCGGATCATGGCAATCATGGCCTGGGCGCCGACGTAAGTCGTTGATTTCCCGCGATTGAGGGTTTCAAAGTGTCGGAATGAAAGCCGGCATTCTGGCCATTGCGCGCGACGAATCGTCGTCGCAGCCTCACGTCGCTCTGGACACCGCCAGCGGTCATTGCGCAGCAACCGGGGCGAAAGGGCAGGAGAAAGACGGCGATTTCCGCCGCATGCGCCGAGCTCGCGTCGGATAGGCTGACCAAGCAGGCTGGACCCAGCCCGCTTCCCCCTTCGCCTCGAGCGAAATGGCCGTCAGATCCCGGCGTCGCGCCGGATCACGCGACCGCAAACCGAACCGCAACGGCAGAAGCCTGCTCGCCCATCGCGCGGGCACACGCCTGCTTCGCTTCTCCATTTAGCAGCCGACTCATCGGCACAAAGAAATGGAGAACAAAATGAAAATTCAATTCAACGAAAAGGCGTCCGCTGTCCTCGCACGGCAGTTCGACCTGATGGTCCACGAGCTCTTCGTCGCCATTCGCGGCCTGTCGGCCTGGAAGGGGACTGCGGCGGGGATCATCTACGCAACCGGTATCTGGGCTGCGTTCGTCTTCATCGCCTTCGCTTTCCGCAGCCTGGCTGAGGATACGGAGGAGGACAAGGACGAGAGTGAGGGTGATGATGGAGGCGCGGAAACCGGGTAAGCCCACACCGCGCGCCAGCCAGATATACAATTCATGACTACGCAGAGAAGATTATGACAATCAATACGGTGCTGTGCCTCACCGCGGCCGTTGCGATCATCAGCGGTTTCGCGATGCTGGCTTACGTCACGCACCTCGCGGACATCGCCAAGAAGGAACGGCGCCAGCGCAAGCGCGCCATCCACCACCCAGCCTGAAACAGTGCCCGAGCCCGCCACAAGGCGGGCTCGGCGGCCCTGCGCTCGTCCGCCCATCGCCGCCGCGGCGCGCCGGCATGCAGATCCAGGGGCCAGACACGCGTCCTGAGCCTCGAACCGGCCCGATCGGCGCCGCCACACAATTTCCGCAGCATCTCAGCCAAGCCCGCCTTCGCTGAGGCGCCTGTCGCCCGTTCCTTGTTCAACACCGCCGAGAGCGGAAACAAGGAGCACCATGGATATCACCATCAACGCGGAACGGCGGCCGAGGGGTGCGGCTTTTCGTGCCTCGGGTTCGACGTCGTGTTCAAGCACCTGAGGGTGTTTGTCGAACGTTTGGGCGAGGCAGTGGTCGGCCCCGTTCCGGAGTCGGCCAAAGGCTCGCTCGCCCAGTACGAGCAGTACCGCCTCGCCGTGGCGGCGCACGCCAAGAACGGCGACACCCGAACTCGATTCGATCTCGAAACTCCCGCGAAGGTTCGCGGTCTGTTGGGGCGCTGCCGTCAGGACGGCACGCCGGTGCGCGTCTTCTACGGCGACCCGGAGACCGGGCGGGACTGTCTTGAGGAATTCGACACTGTCGGTCGCATCGGCCGCTCCACCGCGTCGATGAAGGTCGTGCCGCCGGTGAGCACCAGATGGTCGATGCGGCTTTTCTTCTCCTGCTGCGCGCGCTGCAGACTGATGGGTGGTCAAGTAACGAGATCCATAGACTTCGTGCGACATCTATCGAGCAACACGTCTGGTTGCGCATCGCGGCGATCGCCAATGTCGATAGAGGTCGCAAGAGGTGCATAGAAGTCGATTGTTCGGTTTCCATGCTCCCCTGCGAGGCTGAAAGCGCAAGTCGAACCGACCGCTTTCGGATACCCACGCCGCCACCGTCCACTGCTAGGATGGCGGCATCTGCCCAAGGGCGGAACGCTTCACCAGGCCGCACAAGCGGAAATGCCTGAGTCACCCGGGCCCAGATGCCCACCCCATGAGGGAGCCGCCGCCTGGCGGTTTTTTTTGAACCCTCAGTCTCAAAATACTTGAGAACCCTGAGTGCATCAAACCGCGAGGATTTACGCCACTCGGGAGCCTATTTCGACACCCTTGACTGACCCTCAGAGGCAGTTTCCATCGCCCCATGACGGGCACGACGTGCGGCTGAGGCCGCCTTTGGCAAGATCGACTGAGGGGTTCGCCACCCCCGTGCATGCCGTTGCTGCCCCGCCTTGCTGCCGGGTAAGTGGACATGCGCGAGCCACGCAGCCTGAGGGCTGGTGGCAGGCCGCCCGCGGGCGGTGTACCCAGGAGTTTCGGCTGGTCCCCCCGCAGAAGCGGGACCCGAATGGGCGGTGAGATACGCCCCGGTCTCTCCTGCGGGAGAGCGACCCTGTGCCGTGAGGGCAGGGCAGTGGTAGCTGTGACGCAAGCTATCGCTGAACTCGAGACTCCTGAAGTAGGGGCGTCCCCCGGTACACCGGGGCCAAGGCGGGACCCGGGGCCTGAATCCGTGGCGGTGAAGAGTGCCACCTGACGCACTTGCAGACAGGCCCGCGCTGAGGCGCGTGCCGGTGGCTCTTTCAAAGCTGAGACGTGTTGGGATCACCTGGGAATGCCGCCTGCGAAATGCGGCTGCTGGGGTGCGTCATTTGCGCCTGCCGCGCGGTTTGCGGTGGCGAGGATTCGTTCTGCGGCGACGTGCCGCGCAGCGATGGAGAGAGAGATGACCCAGGTTGTGCCCTTCAAGTTTGACAAGCAGGACGTGCGTGTCGTGCAGGACGGTAGTGGGGAACCGCAGTTCGTCGGCAGCGACGTGTGTGCGGCGCTGGGTTACGCCAACGCCACGGACGCGATGAAGCGACATTGCCGTGGGGTAGTGAAACGCTACCCCATAGTTGATGCGCTCGGGCGCTCCCAGGAGGTCCGCGTGCTCGGCGAAGGCGACGTGATGCGGCTGATGGTGCACAGCAAGCTGCCATCGGCGCAGGAATTCGAGCGTCTGGTGTTCGAGGAGATTCTG
>JAKALI010000408.1 GCA_021813195.1 Pseudomonadota bacterium | reverse complement strand
CCACCGAGCCCAGGGTCATCGCCGTGCTCGACTGGGAACTGTCGACGCTCGGGCATCCTTTGGCCGACCTCGGCTACAACTGCATGATCTGGAATCTGCAGCCCGACCAATACGGCGGCATCATGGGACTTGACCACCAGGCCTTGGGGATCCCCACCCAAGAGGATTACGCCCAGGCCTATTGCCGGCGGGCCGGGCGGAGCGACCGCCTTTTGCCGTTCCATGTGGCGTTTTCGCTGTTCCGCTTCGCCGTCATCCTCGAAGGCGTCGCCGGGCGCGCCGCCCAAGGCAATGCCGCCGCCGCCAATGCCGGAGAGGTCGGCGCCCTCAGCGCCGATCTGGCCGCCCGAGCAGTCAAGGTGGCGGGGCTTTAATTCTCAAAAAGGAAACATCCATGCATTTCGAATTCTCGCCGAAGGTCAAGGAAATGCAGGCCCGCATCCGCGACTTCATGGACCGCTATGTGGTTCCGGCAAACAGGGAATGGCTGCGCGACGTGGAAAAGGGCGTCCATCCGCCCCAGGTGGTGGAGGATCTTAAGGCCCTGGCCAAATCGGAAGGCCTGTGGAACCTTTTCCTCCCCGCGCTGCACGACGATGAGCCGGGAACCCGCCTCACCAACATGGAATACGCGCCGCTAGCCGAGATCATGGGGCGCATCCATTGGGCCTCGGAGGTCTTCAACTGTAGCGCCCCGGACACCGGCAACATGGAACTTCTGCATATGTTCGCCACGCCGGAGCAGCGGGACCAGTGGCTGAAGCCGCTGCTGGAGGGCAAAATCCGCTCCTGCTTCGCGATGACCGAGCCGGACGTCGCCTCTTCGGACGCCACCAACATCTGCACCACGATCCGCCCCGATGGGAATGATTATGTCATCAACGGCCGCAAATGGTTCATCACCGGCGCCGCTGACCCCCGCTGCAAGATCGCCATCGTCATGGGCAACACCAACCCTGACGCCGAGGTTCACCGCCGCCAGAGCATGGTGCTGGCGCCCATGGACACACCCGGCGTCGAAGTGGTGCGCAATGTCAGCATCATGAACCACCATTCCCCCGAGGGGCATTGCGAGGTGCTGTTCCGCAATGTCCGGGTGCCCAAGCGCAATCTGCTGTCCGAGGAAGGCTCGGGCTTCGCCCTCGCGCAGGCGCGGCTGGGGCCGGGACGCATCCACCACTGCATGCGTTCCATCGGCGAATGCGAACTGGCCATCGAGCTGATGTGCGAACGGGCCCTAGAGCGCAAGACCTTCGGCATGCATCTGCATGAGCATGGGGTGGTCGGCGAATGGATCGCCCGCTCCCGCTGCGAGGTCGAACAGGCGCGGCTGCTGGTGCTGAAGACCGCCTGGCTCATCGACACCTATGGCGTCAAGGTGGCCCACCATGAGATCTCGATGATCAAGGCGGTGGTGCCGGAGGTCCACACCACTGTGGTCAACCGCGCCATTCAATGCTTCGGCGCCGCGGGCCTGTCCCCCGACACGCCGCTGGCGGACATGTGGACCTGGGGTCGGGCGCTCCATATCGTCGATGGCCCGGACGAGGTGCATCGGCGCAGCATCGCCCGCCAGGAGATCAAGAAAACCCGCGAGACCTTGGGGGCCAGCGCCGCCTATCTGACTCACCGCAGCCGTTGAAAGCTCCCCGGAAGAATATTTTTAAAGGCGGCAATCTGCTCCACGTTCTGGAAGGAAGCCTTTAGCATGGCGACAGTCTACCTGATCCGGCACGGCCAAGCCTCGTTCGGCACTGCGGACTATGATCGACTAAGCAACCTGGGGATACTGCAGGCGCGGTTGGTTGGCGAATACTTGGCCGAGGATGGACGACGGTCCTTCGCAATGTTCAGCGGAGGTTTGCGGCGCCAAGTCGACACGGCAACGCACGCCCTGGCCAGTTACGGCGACTCCCTGGGCGTCACGGTTTCCACCTCGTTCAACGAATTCTCCGCGAACGACGTCTTGCGCGCTTTCTTGCCGCTCGTCATGCAACAGGATACGAAAATTGCGGCCGCGGAGGCGACGTTCCAGCAGGACCAGCGCCTGTATGGTCGAGCCCTGGGCGCTGCGATGGCCCTGTGGAAGGATAGCCTCGACGCACCGTTGGCGGAAAGCTGGATAGCGTTTCGAACGCGCGTCACCGAGGGGCTTAATGCCGCCCTTCATGGCCGAGGCAAGGACGATGCGGTAGCCGTCTTCACCTCCGGGGGGGTAATCGCCATGATTGTGGGCGAGATCCTGTCGCTGTCGTCTGACAAGGTCATCGCCTTGACGGGGCAAATCCATAACGCCTCAATCAGCGAGCTTTGGTCTGGCCGGTCAGGCTTGTCGCTAGTCAGCTTCAATTCGAACAGTCACCTTAGATCCGGGCGTCAGAGGGAGTTGATCACACGCTGGTAGATCCGTCGGCGGCGTAGATCGTTCTGTTCGGACGATAGTCTTCAGCGCCGTCGGCTAAATTCGACTTCATGGCGATATAGCGGGTCTGGCTGGGCAGCTTGAATTTGTCCTGCAGCTGCTGTCGGGTCTCGCGGCGTTCCGGTTCAAGGATGATGCAATCGGCAGGGCAGACGACACCGCACTGCGATTTTTCGAATTATTATATGACGACGGAAGTGATGGCCGAGCCGGATCGGCTCGTCAGTGGCTTGCCTGATGCTGACGCCAGACGCTGGGGCTGCAGCTGAAGCGCGAAGAGAACCACCTCGAGAAGGCGGATGGCTCGGAAAACCCCAGCAGATAGGAGAGTTCTCGGATGGGCCGGTCATGCTGGATCAGGTACTTGGTCCCCTGCTCGATCCGGATGCTATCGAGGATCTCCGAAAAGCTCCCCCCGTCCTTCGCCAAGTGACGCTGTAAGGTGCGGAGGTCCAGTCCAAGGTGCTGGGCGACGACCTTGATGGAGCATCGGCCCGACGGCATGAGCAGCAGCACCAACTGCCGCACCTTTTCGGCGGTGGAAGCGGGGGGCGTCAGGTCGATGGTATCGATAAGTCTCTGAATATAGCGGGCGATCTCAGGCTCGTACCCGGGCAGCGGTTCGTCCAGTTCGTCGACGCTACAGACGATGCCGTCGATGTCGCTGTTGAATTCCATCCGCGTGTCGAAGACGCGCCGATGCACGCGCAAGTCCTTTGGCGAGGAATGACGGAAGCAAACGGTGTTTGGTCGCCAGCCTTTGCCGAGCAGTTTTTGCAAGGCCCGATAGAGGACCCCAACCGACAATTCGGTCGCCTGCCGCATAGGCTCCGCCTGATCCGTCAGCATTTCCTGCCGGATCACCAGTTCTCCGTCTCTTTCCTCGTAAAGCAGCGTCACCGCTTCGGCCTGCAAATGGCAGTATCTGTGCAACGCTTCCAGCGCCTTGCGTAGTGTCGGCTGCGCTTTCAGGACAAGCGCGACTGGTCCCAGGTTGGAGAATTCATGTTTTTCCGCAAGGCGCAGCCCGAAATTCTCCACCCCCGCCGATTTGGCCGAGTTCTCCAGAAGCTGACAGATTAACGAAACCGGTATCAAACCGTCTGGTTCATTCAACCAGGAAGGATTAATGCCCACGCGGCGGAGTTGCTCCATCGGCGAAAGTTGCAGCGACTGTGCTAGTTCCACGTAATTGGTCAGACCAGCGCACCGGTGAAGCTTTCGCATCGCAGTCTCCACTATTTGGACTGAAGCGGCTATTCTAAAAGGCTATCGCCCGATATCGCAAATTGTCAAGTTGTTGAGTTTCGTCGTTAAATCTTGACGCAAATCTGTATGATTCCGTCAAATCTCAGCGCCCGCCAATCGCGCGTGGTCGCGATCGTAATATTTCCGGCTAAACCAGAAGGCGACGACCGCGCCCAGGCTGGCGAAGGGGACAATCTGCAGCGCGGTCGCCAGGTTTGAATGATCGGCGAGCAGACCGGTGACAATCGGGCCGGGCGCAAGGCCGAGCAAATTGTTAACCAGCGTCAGTGTGGCCAGCGCCGTCGCATGGATGGCGGGGTCGGTGCAATTGACCACGACCGCACCGGCCGCGCCGCTGACGCCGGCGGCGAAGAACATGCCGACGCCGAGCAGCGCAAGCTGAGCCGGGCCGAGCGGGCACAGGAAGGCGCCAGTAAAAGCCGCGAACGAGATCAGGCAATAGGCGATCGCGAACGAAAGCTTCCGGGTCCGCGCGACCTGGCCGGCGCGGTCAGCAACGACGCTGCAGACGATCATGCCGACGCCGCCGAGCAGGATGAAGATGGCCGCGGCGGAGCCAGCCTGAGCCGTGGCCATGCCATAAACGCGATTGAGATAGCTGGGCATCCAGGCGATGAAGGCGCTCGCCACGAAAAGCTGCAGGCCGCTGCCGACATAAGCGAAGATCACCGACTGCGCGGAGAACAGCTGGGCGCCGAGGCGGCGGAACGTCGCGCCGGAGAAGACGAAAGCCGCACTCTGGATGCGATTCGGCGCCTTGTCCTGCTCCGGACGGGCGATCGCGAAATAAGCCAGCGCCAGAACCACGCCGATGCCCGCCATGAGCTGGAACGCCCAGCGCCAGCCGAGCATCACCGCGACATGAGAGCCGAGCGCGATGCCGAGGACCGAACCGAACACGCCACCCGCCATGAAGGTGCCGGTGATGGTTGCGCGCAAACGGACCGGGAAGACGCTGAGCAGCACGGCGACGCCGACGCTGCCATAGGCTGCCTCGCCCACGCCGACGAAGATGCGGGCCAGCACCATCTGGCCGTAACTGG
>JAKALI010000012.1 GCA_021813195.1 Pseudomonadota bacterium | reverse complement strand
TTTCTTGATCATAGCCGAGCCGGTTCACAATTTGCGCAGAGCAACGGACTCGACGCGATGATTGGCAGTCTTTTTCAGGATCAGCCGCGCGCGCTGCCGTGTTGGAAGAATATTCTCCTCGAGGTTCTTCAGGTTGATCTCCGACCAGAGCGCCAGAGCCTTTTGCTGGGCCACTTCGTGCGGCAGATCCGCATACTTATGAAAATAAGCGCCCGGATCGCGGAAAGCTGTCGAACGCAACCTCATGAACCGCTCCAAGTACCATTCCTGGATCACCTCTGGATCGGCATCGATGTAAATCGAAAAATCGAAGAAGTCGGAGACGAATGGGATGCCAGCCCCATCGGGCGGCAAACCCGCAGGTTGGAGTACGTTGAGCCCCTCGACGATCAGTATGTCTGGCCGCTCGATAATGTGCAGTTGGCCAGGCAGGATGTCGTAGTGAAAATGCGAATAGACCGGCGCAGCAACGGTTGCCTTGCCCGACTTCACATCGGCGAGAAAATTGAGAAGCCGTCCGGTGTCGAAGCTCTCCGGAAAGCCCTTGCGATTCATAAGACCGCGCGCCTCGAGCTCCTTGTTTGGCCACAAGAAGCCGTCCGTGGTGATTAACTCGACCTGCGGGTGATCGGGCCAACGCGCTAACAGGGCCTTCAGAACGCGCGCCGTCGTACTCTTGCCCACCGCCACCGATCCCGCAACCCCGATGATGAACGGGACGCGCCGATCGTTCTGCCCCAGGAATGTCGACGTCACGGCATGCAGCTTCTGCGAGGCAGCGACATACAAATTGAGCAGGCGGGACAGAGGCAAATAGACCTCTTCCACTTCCTGCACCGACAACTCTTCGATGATGCCCGACAACTGCTCCAGTTCCTGGGCCTCGAGTGTCATCGGTGTATCGGCACGCAGTCGCGCCCAATCCGCGCGGCTCATATGCAGATAAGGAGAGAATGCGAGTTCAGCTGCGACCGCGCCCTTGCGAACATGTCGCTTGCTGGGCTTGGTTTGTGGCACCTTCCTGGACCGCTTGGCCCTGATAGGCCCGTCGGCTCCGCGACGCATGACCGAACTCCTCAGTCGCTCCTTCATCTCTTACGAGCTGCTTTCTCTTCGTGACCTGAAGTGCCGCGACGCGAATTCAAGACCTCTGCCACGTCGATCCAGGCAATGCCCCGCGCTTCCAGCAGCACGAGCAGATGATAGATGACATCCGCCGCTTCGGCCTTCAGCTCGTCCGGTGTACCGCTCACTCCGGCGAGCACCGTCTCGATCGCTTCTTCGCCGAATTTGCGGGCGCAACGCTCTGCGCCGCCTTCAAGCAGCATGCGGGTGTAGGACGTTTCGGCCGTTTCCGCACGCCGAGCTGCGATCGTCGCTGCAAGCTCGCTGATAATGTCAGACGTCATGGATCAAACCGGCTCCAATAGCGGACAGCCGAGACGTGAGCCCGCCGCTCGACGCGCTTGCCCTACAATATGTCGGGCGTCAAGGAAGGCCGATGTCCAACGCTAACGCTGTCGCCGCACTAGTCCTGCGGTAGCCCCGTCAGCCGCATTCGGATGTACTCAAGCTGATCGAAATTGCCGTATTTGATGATCATGTGGCCACTCTCACCGGAGCCACGCTTGATCTCGACTTTCAGCCCCAACGAGTCCGTCAGCTCCTTTTCGAAGGCGCGCGTATCGGGGTCTTTTTCTCGAACACGGCGCGCCGTCGAACCAGGTTCGCCAATGGGTCCCGCCTGAACGAGCGCCTCGACCTCGCGAACATTCATACCTTGATCGATGATCCGCCGGGCCAGGGCCTCCGCATCCTCGCGTCCAACGAGTGCGCGGGCATGGCCTGCGGTGAGGGCTCCGGATTGCAGCAGCGCTTGGACCTCGGCAGGTAGCTTCAACAGACGCAGCGTGTTTGTCACATGGCTGCGGCTTTTGCCGATAATGTCCGCCACCTGCTCTTGGCTGTACCCGAACCTTTCAATGAGATCGCGATAGCCGACGGCCTCTTCGACTGGATTGAGGTCCGCGCGCTGCACGTTCTCGATGATGGCAAGCTCAAGCACTTCCTTATCGGAAAGCGACCGCACAATAACGGGAACTGTGTGCAGACCCGCTTTTTGCGCGGCACGCCAGCGCCGCTCACCAGCGACGATCTCGAAATTCGCGGGGTTTTTGGGGTCGGGGCGCACGATGATCGGCTGCACCAGTCCTTTAGCGCGAATGCTGTCGGCAAGCTCCGCCAGTTCCTCCTCACGAAAATCGCGGCGCGGATTAAGCGTTCCACCCTTAAGCTGATCGGTTCCGACATGACGATGCTCGCCATCAACCGTCGTTCCTGGCCCTGGCAAGACAGTATCCCCAATGAGTGACGCTAATCCACGGCCGAGGCGGTTCCTTTGCAGGGGAAGGTTCATGCTTCTTCTCTTGGGCTGAAGGGCTCACAGGTCGGAGACATACGCGGGGCGACAGAGGAGGTATCGACCGGGCTGATCGCCCGCTCGGGCTCATTACGCCGCTTTGGTCTGACGCTCCCGCTCGATCAATTCCGTCGCCAGCCGGATGTACGCCTGGCTGCCGGCGCAGTCGTAATCGTAGAGTAGAATTGGTTTTCCATGAGAGGGAGCCTCCGCTACCCGCGTATTGCGGGGAATGACGGATTCATAGACTTTCGAACCGAAAAACGATCGCACGTTCTCGGCGACCTCGCGCGATAGCGATGTCCGCGCATCGTGCATGGTCAGGACGACACCCTGAATTTCGAGGGTCGGATTGAGTGTCGCTCGGATCTGTTCGATTGAGTCTTTGAGTTGCGAAATTCCTTCCAGTGCAAAAAACTCGCACTGTACCGGCACGATTACAGCGTCCGCAGCCGCCAAGGCATTCAACGTCAAGAGATTGAGCGATGGGGGACAATCGATCAGAACGTAAGTGAATTGAGGCACATCGCTGCGCACACGGGCGTGACCCACAAGGGCGGTCAATGCGTCCCGCAATTTGTAAGGCCGGCTCGCATCGCTCATCAAATCGTGCTCGACACCGACGAGATCACTGTTGGCGGGGACAATCGACAGACCCGGCACGGCGGTTGCGACGGCGACATCGGCGATCGGCATCGCGTTGACGAGGACATCAAATGCGGTTCGCCCGCGTGTTTCCGGAGCAATGCCCAAGCCCGTCGAAGCGTTACCCTGCGGATCGAGATCAATGACAAGAACTCGCTCGCCGACCGCGGCCAACGCCGTACCCAGGTTTATCGCGGTCGTCGTTTTGCCGACGCCACCTTTTTGATTGGCCACTGCGAGCACCCTGAGGCGCTGCTCTCTTTGGTCATTCCCGGTCACGAGACGATCCCTCCGTTTCGACGCTCACATGACACGCGACATGTTGCTCATACAGACGATACGCCCGTCTGACTCGGTGCGGCTTGGCACGACTTGAGCGTCAAACTTCCACGTCGCGCTGGCCTGTGCGACTTCCGCCTCGCCACTCCGCCCTTTGAGAAAAATCCCGAGCGTTTCAGGTTTCCAATAGGGTTCGGCCAAAGCCAGGAGTTTGCTAAGCGGCGCCAAGGCCCGTGCCGAGATCACATCTGCTGCGCCAACTCTAGCCTGAGTCGCGGGAAATTCGATTCGGGTCCCCAAGATCTCCACAGCGACGCCTGTTAGTCGTGAAACTTCTCGCAGGAATGCCGCTTTGCGTGTGTCGGACTCGATCAGACAGAACCGCGTCTCAGAGCGCCTCGTCGAATCCTGGGCCGCCAGGATGGCAACGACGAGACCCGGAAAGCCAGCGCCCGAGCCAAGATCAAGCCAAGTTTGGACGTGTTGCGGGGCCAAAGCCAAAATCTGAGCGCTATCGGCAAAATGGCGTTGCCAGACCGAGTCGAGCGTGGAAGGCGCTACAAGCTGCACGGCCTTCTGCCAGCGCTCGAGCGCTTCGGCGAAGGTCTCGAGACGTAGCACTGTTTCACGTGAAGCCCCGAAGATTTCCGCGAAATCTTGAGGTCCCGTGATTCGGATCTGCGCTGACCCAGCTACCTCACCCATCACGCCGATTTCCGGCTCGCCGCCCGCCGCAGCGTTACTGCAAGCAAAGTCAGCGCCGCCGGCGTTATGCCGTCAATTCGACCCGCCTGCGCAATCGTACGCGGACGATGCTGCTGCAACTTTTGGCGGGCCTCATTCGAAAGACTCGGAACGGAGGAAAAATCAAACGCCGCTGGAATGACGATTGCTTCGTCGCGCTTTAGTGCAGATATGTCCTCGTCCTGTCGCCGAACATAGGCCGCATAGCGAGCGTCTACTGCCAATTGCTCCGCGATTTGCCGGTCGAGCCGCCCGATTTCGGGCCAGATCGCTATGACATGCTCGAGGTCAACATCGGGCAACGCCAGCAGGTCGAACGCTGACCGCCGACGGCCATCTTGATTGATGTCGATGCCGCGACCTTTCAATTGATTGGGTGTTGCCGACAGTCCCGCCAGCATGGCCCGGCCTTCGGCGAGCGCGGCCTCTTTGGCGGCGAAGGCCGCTCTTCGGGCGGCTCCCACACAGCCCAAACCGATCCCAAGCGGCGTCAGACGCTGATCTGCGTTGTCGGCACGAAGTCGTAGGCGATACTCCGCCCGCGAGGTGAACATGCGATAGGGCTCGCTGACGCCCCGCGAGACGAGATCATCGATCATGACGCCCATATAGGCCTCCGACCGCGAAAGCACGAAGGTGCGGTGGCCTCCGCCGGCGGCCAGGGCTGCGTTGATCCCAGCGACGATACCTTGGGCGGCGGCCTCCTCGTACCCCGTGGTTCCGTTGATCTGACCGGCGAGAAAGAGCCCCGGGAGCCGCCGCACCGCCAAAGTCGCCTCCAGCTCGCGCGGATCGACGTAATCGTACTCGATCGCATAGCCCGGCCGAAGAATCCGCACGCGCTCTAAGCCTGGAATCGTCCGGATAAACGCCTCCTGAACCGACGCCGGTAGCGACGAGGAAATACCGTTCGGATACACCGTGGGATCGTCGAGGCCTTCCGGCTCCAAAAAGACCTGATGGGCCGATCTGTCGGCAAAACGGACAACCTTATCCTCAATCGAGGGGCAATAGCGCGGCCCGACGCTCGTAATCTGGCCACAGTAGAGGGGAGATCGATCGAGATTCGTGCGAATGATGTCGTGAGTCGCTGGCGTTGTCGCCGTGATGGCACAACTCACTTGAGGCGTCTCGATGCGACGGGTTAGAAACGAGAATGGCACGGGCGGATCGTCCGCCGGCTGCTGCGCGAGGCTGTCCCAGGCGATGGTCGAGCGGTCGAGACGAGCCGGCGTACCGGTCTTCAAACGGCCCATCCTCAAGCCGAGCCCATAGAGTCGCTCGGAGAGTCCGAGGGCTGGCGCCTCGCCGTGCCGACCAGCAGGAATGCGCTCTGCGCCGAGGTGAATCAAACCGTTGAGAAAGGTGCCGGTGGTCAGCACCACGGCGCCTGCGGTGAGTTGTAGGCCATCGGCCAGACAGACACCGCAAACTCGTCCCCTGATCACCCGGAGGTCGTGTACGGCACCCTCGACGACCGAAAGACTGGGCGTCGCCCGGATAGCCGCCTGCATCGCCTGCTTGTAAAGTTTGCGATCGGCTTGTGCCCGCGGCCCCTGCACGGCGGGGCCTTTGGAGCGATTTAAGAGCCGGAACTGGATCCCGGCTGCG
Source organism: Pseudomonadota bacterium (assembly GCA_021813195.1). The sequence goes on along the minus strand of JAKALI010000012.1, from coordinate 16,067 downwards.
TCCGCCACGCGGCCCATTAGACCGTCCAGCGCATCCACCTCGCGAACCAAATGGCCTTTACCCAACCCCCCGATTGCGGGGTTGCACGACATCTCGCCGATCGTACCGGAACGGTGCGTCACCAGGGCCGTGCGCGCGCCGAGCCGAGCTGCCGCGGCCGCCGCCTCGACACCCGCGTGACCCCCGCCCACGACGATGACGTCGAACGCAGCGGGCAAATTTGAATTCGAAGTGTCCATGACCGATGCTTCTACCCAACATGGTCAGAAAAGTCAGCAGCAGCGCCACGCCGTGCGAAGGGGTTCGCTATTCATCGAGAATTCGTTTCACGTGAAACTAGTTAGCTCGCATTCGCCGCCCTTTTGGAGGCCAACGGCCGACGGTGGCCTATTTTCCGATGCAAAAGCGGCTGAAGATCCCATCGAGCACGTCCTCGACGTCGATCCGGCCCGTGAACCGCTCAAGCGCATTCGCGGCCTGCCGCAGGTCCTCCGCCCTGAGCTCCGTCAATTCGAGCGGGCTCTGCAGAAATGTCAGCAGGGCGCGATGGGCCGCTGCGGCATGTCCGCGCTGGCGGGCGTTGGTGAGAACCGGCCCGAGGGACTCGCCACTGGCCAGCGAGTCCCGCGCGATCGCAGCGATACGGCCGCTCAAATCCGCGAGCCCCTCGCCAGTTTTCGAGGAAATTACGACGCCGTCGTCGGGCAAGATTGACGGTGCGCCGCCGGCCAGCAAATCGGACTTGGTCAAAACGACCAGGACGTGATCGGCGACAGCTGCTAGATCGCGAGGTAGAGTGACAACGGGAGCATGGGGATCAACCAACCACAGCACGAGGTCCGCCTCTGCTGCCGTCTGCAGTGTGCGTCGGATGCCTTCTTGCTCTACTGATTGGTCTGTCGACCGCAATCCTGCTGTGTCTGAAACGATGACTGGGAAACCCTCAAGATCGAGATGCACCTCGATGACGTCGCGCGTGGTGCCAGCCTCCTCGGAGACGATCGCAGCGGGACGACGTGCGAGCGCGTTCAGTAAGCTCGATTTCCCCACGTTTGGCGGACCGGCCAGAACCACCCGAAAGCCGTCCCGAACAATTTCGCCGCGCTGGCCATCATCGAGAAAGCGTGCCAATCGGCTAGCAAGCGACACCACCCGCACCCGCGCTTCCGCCGCACATTGGTCCGACACCTCGGCTTCGTCGGAAAAGTCGATGGCGCTTTCGAGTAGCGAGAGGGCCTCCAGCAGCTCGCTGCGCCAGGATTCGACAAGACCGGCGAGTTCGCCCGTGGCCTGGCGCAGCGCCTGACGACGTTGCGCCTCGGTCTCCGCGGCGATGAGATCGGCCAGTCCCTCCACTTCCGTCAGATCGAGCTTTCCGGAGTCGAAGGCCCGTCTCGCAAATTCCCCAGGCTCGGCAAGCCTGCAGCCCGGCACACTCGCGATCGCCGCCAAAATTGCGGCAACGACGGCTCGCCCACCGTGAATGAGGAGCTCGCCTGCATCCTCACCAGTAAAGCTTTTGGGACCTGGAAACCACAGCACGAGTCCACGATCGAGAATCTCCCCTGTCTGCGGGTGCCGGATGGCCCGCGCCGCTGCCATCCGTGGCTTGGGGCGCGGGGAGGCCATGAGGTTCAGAACCTGACCCGTCTGCGGGCCGCTCAAGCGTACGACGGCAATGCCGGCCCGGCCGGGAGCGCTGGACAGCGCGTAGATGGTGGCGGCGTCTGGGATGTGAGACATTTTCATCTTGAGATCGGTCGGCCCACGCGCGAGCGCCCACTTTGATGACCTGGCCCGATTTTTGGCAACCGCGAACGATCAACGACCAACGGAACCCGTCCTCGTTTTTGCATGCGGCCCACAGCGCGAAGCGGTCCCAAAATTCCGATCGAGATCAAGGAATCGAAGTTCGTGTTCCCCCTGGAACTTAACACGACCGTGCGCCTCATCTACACGTGACCTCTGCATCAGCTGATGGCAGCGCTGGCCTCGCAGTAGGCGGAAATGCCAATGGCTGCGACGTCGCCCGTGTCGCCGCAGTGACGAACGCGAAGACGCATCCCACCCACGGCGTGGACAACGCTTGGCTCAGAGTAAATGCAACGTTGAGTGTGCGTTGAACCTGCCTCGATAGATCTGCGACTTATTTCGCATTAAACTTGAAGATCGAAATTTTGCGTATTGATATGATTAGCAACTCTTTAGTTTTCGGAGGCCTAGTGTGCACCCCAACCACACAGGAGCAGCTATGAAGGCACTCGTCCCGCTCGTTCGTTATGGCTATGCACCGTTCATGATTCTGGGGCTGATTGGCGCCGGATACCTCGTGATCGACGGCGGGCATTCCTATGTGTGGATGGCGCCGATCCTGCTGACGGCGATTGCTACGGCATTCTTGGCCGAGCGAATTTCACCGGCTCACCCCGAATGGAACGAGCATCACGGCGATGAGATAACGAATGTCTGGCACTGGGCGCTCTATGAAATCGGGACGATCAACGGCATCCTGCTCATCCCAACGATCACCTGGCTGTTCCCATTCCAAGGTTACTGGCCGACAGATTGGCCACTCTTGGCGCAGTTTCTGCTGGCCTTTGTGATCGCCGATTTCGCATTCATGGTGATCCATTATCTCAGCCACCGCTGGTCCGTACTCTGGCGGCTTCATGCCGTGCATCATGGCGTTGGCCGCCTCTATGGCTTTAATGGCATCGTGCGCCATCCGCTGCACCAAGGTATCGACATGATTGTTGGCACCATGCCGTTGGTCATCATCGGGATGCCCGTCGACGTGGCAGTGCTGCTCGGCTTAGCGATTTCGATCACGCTGATCGTGCAACATTCGAATGTCGATTATGCCCTAGGGCCACTGCGTAACTGGCTTGCGATTGGGTATGTCCACCACATCCATCACGTAAACTGGGGCAAGGAGGGTGACTGCAATTTCGGCCTCTTCTTCGCCCACTGGGACAAATTATTCGGCACGTTCGTTCCAGAACCGTCCCGGCCCATCCGGGCTCACGATATGGGTGTGGACGAGCTGCCCAATTTTCCAAAATCCAGCATCTGGGAACAGTTGCTGTTGCCGTTCATCTATCACCCAGGCCACGGCGAGCCGGAACGCTATCGCGGGCAAGAAAAACGAGAGCGTCAGCGCGAGCACAACAATCTTCCCGCGCCTGACCGCTGGCACGCGGCAGAATGAGAATCTCAGGATGCAAAAACGAGAGGCCGGGATCAACGATCCCGGCCTCTTGTGCGTCACTCAAACCGGCCTACCCTCACGCATTCATCTGTTGGAAGAACTCGCTGTTGGTCTTTGTGGCCTTGAGTTTATCAATGAGGAACTCGATGGCGTCCATGGTGCCCATCGGGTTCAAGATGCGCCGTAACACATAGACCTTCTTCAATTGATCCTTGGGAACCAGGAGATCCTCCTTGCGGGTGCCAGAACGCGCCACGTCGATGGCAGGAAAGACGCGCTTATCCGATACCTTGCGGTCGAGGATGATTTCCGAGTTACCCGTGCCTTTAAATTCCTCGAAGATCACTTCGTCCATGCGAGAGCCGGTGTCGACCAGCGCGGTCGCGATGATCGTGAGCGAACCGCCTTCCTCGATATTGCGCGCCGCGCCGAAAAAGCGCTTGGGCCGCTGCAGCGCGTTGGAATCGACGCCACCCGTCAGCACCTTGCCGGAGGATGGCACGACGGTGTTGTAGGCGCGGCCGAGACGCGTGATCGAGTCGAGCAAGATAACGACATCGCGCTTGTGCTCCACGAGACGCTTGGCCTTCTCGATCACCATCTCCGACACTTGCACGTGTCGTGATGGAGGCTCATCAAAGGTGGAGGAAATGACTTCGCCTTTGACCGAACGCTGCATGTCCGTGACTTCTTCCGGCCGCTCGTCGATCAGCAGAACGATGAGATAGCACTCGGGATGATTAGCGGTGATCGAGTGCGCGATGTTCTGTAGGAGCACGGTTTTGCCGGTGCGCGGTGGCGCGACGATCAGCGCACGCTGACCTTTGCCGAGCGGAGCGACGATGTCGATCACACGTGCGGAAAGGTCTTTGATGGTCGGGTCCTCGATCTCCATCTTCAGCCACTTCGTTGGGTAGAGTGGAGTGAGGTTGTCGAAATGGATTTTGTGCTTGGCCTTTTCGGGATCTTCGAAATTGATCTTGTTGACCTTGAGCAGCGCGAAGTACCGCTCGCCCTCCTTGGGGCTGCGGATCTGTCCCTCGACTGTGTCACCGGAACGCAGAGCAAATCGCCGGATCTGGGATGGAGATATGTAAATGTCGTCGGGACCGGGGAGATAATTCGCATCGGGCGAGCGCAGGAAACCGAACCCGTCCTGGAGCACCTCGACGACACCGATCCCTGTGATCTCGATATCCTTGGCGGCGAGCTGCTTCAAAGTCGCAAACATCAATTCCTGCTTGCGTAAGGTGCTCGCATTCTCAACGCCCACCTCCTCGGCAAACGCCAAGAGTTCGGTCGGCGTCTTGGACTTGAGGTCCTCGAGCTTCACTTCAGTCGTCATTGCAGGCTCCGGGGAGGAAAAATCGCAAGCGGGCTTGAAGGCGACCGCGCACAGAAGGGGAGGGTTTGATGATCGAGCACGGTTCGAGTGCCGCGCTTCGGGGCTGGTTCGTCCCGCATGATGGACAAACCCAGCTCAACTCGCAGCCGGAGAGGCCGCAAGACAAGATCTGAGTTGTTGCATACCAGACATCGCTGGCTCGAGGAAGAGTGTTCGCGCCACAGATTGCGCGTCAAAACGGCTTCACGATCACGAGAATGACGATCCCGGCCATCAGCAAGGCGGGTACCTCATTCAAGATCCGCCACGTCCGGGCCGATACCGTATTGCGGTCCGCCGCAAAGCGTCGGACGGCCGAGGAGAAATAGCCGTGGATCGCCGACAGGATCGTCACCAGCACGAACTTGGCGATAAACCAGCCAGCCAGCAGGGCTCCGGCCCGCCATGCGAGCCACAGTCCGAGCACCCACGCAATCACCATGGCCGGATTCATGATGATGGTCAAAAGCCGGTTCTCCATCACTTTGAACGTGGCGACCGTATCCGAGCCCGGGGCGGCTTCCGCGTGGTAGATGAAAAGGCGTGGAAGATACAACATCCCGGCCATCCAGGCGATGATCGCCATGACGTGTACGGATTTGACCCACAGATACGCAGCGTCGCCCATGACCAGGATGGCGAGGGCCGTGAGTGCAACCGTCACCGCCAGCGCGATGGCGGCACGCAGGGCCGGTGAGCCGGATCGATGCGGCACCGCCGGACTCATGGCGCGTTCGCTGCCTCTCGATTGGGCCACGCCCGGATCCGGGCCATCAGACGCGCGACATGCTCGGGCGGAGTGTCGGGCACAATGCCGTGGCCCAAATTGAAGATATGAGGAAGCCCAGAGAGCGCGCGCAGCGTCGCGTCGACGCGCCGATCGAGAGCCTCACCTCCCGCAACCAGCAACAATGGATCGAGATTGCCTTGGACGGCGACGCCGGTCTCCTCCGCGAGGTGCCGCATCTGACTGAGAGGCATGGACGTGTCACAGCCGATTGCGCGAACGCCGGTCTGACGCACGAAATCCGCGCTGTTCTCACCTGCACCGCGCGGAAAACCGATCACAGGCACCTCGGGGTGGCGCTCCTTGAGCGCGTTCACAAGACGCGCGGTCGGCGCGACAACCCACGCCGCGAACTGATCGTCTGGCAAGGTCCCTGCCCAGCTATCGAAAATCATCACCGTATCGGCGCCAGCTCGGATCTGAGCATCGAGATAGTTCAACGACGCCTCGACCAGAATATCGATCAAGCTGCCGAAGGTCGCCGGATCCTGGTAGGCCAGACGACGCGCAGCAGCTTGGTCGGAAGAGCCCTCTCCGCCGACAATGTAGGTCGCCACTGTCCAAGGAGCGCCGCAGAATCCAATCAAGGTCGTCTCGCGCGGAAGATCCTGGCGCAAGCGTTGGACGGTTTCGCAGACGAGAGCGAATTTGGGGCCGGTCTTGGCCAGATCGAGGCGTCCAAGCTCGGAAGCCTTTGTAATCGGGTCGAGTTGAGGACCTTCGCCCTCAAGAAACCGCACCTCGACACCAAGAGCATCGGGCACGACGAGGATATCGGAAAACAGGATCGCGGCATCAAAACCGTAGCGGCGGATCGGTTGTAGCGTCACCTCAGCTGCCAACGCTGGCGAATAGCAGAGGGACAGAAATCCTCCGGCTTGAGCGCGGGTGGCCCGATACTCGGGCAAGTACCGCCCAGCCTGACGCATTAGCCAAACGGGAGGCGTCGGACATGGTTCACCCCGAAGGACTCTCAGCAATTTTCGATCGGTTCTAGCGAGGGTGGTCGCGCTCGAAGACTGCATTGCGAAGCTCTGCCAACTTGAATCGAGAAAGGTTTGTTGATTTGTTTTTTTTCACTCTTTGCTTCGCGGATTGCGGGGATACTGGCCTTTTTCACAGGTCGTCCACCGCTTCTGCTGTGTCGGCGCGCCATTCACCGACATCTGGTGGCTGATGCCCGAGCAACCGCACTAGGCGCAAATCCTGGTTGGGGTGTCAAGGCGTTGATCGCTCATCCCGCCGGGCATGCCGTAGCGTATCTTGTGGACGGAGCGTTAAAACCAACAGCACAATACGAAAATCCACGGGCAGGAAATCCTCCGCGAGTCCCTATCCCAATCGCACGAAATGTGGGTATCAGTTCGCGCAAGCCCACAGATCCGACCAGGGAGCTGAGAGCGCAGGTCGAGAAGTCCCCACGCGTGCAGATTTATCCCCAGATGCCCCAGTCCCTTCCGAGCTATTATCATGTCCATCTGGTCTCTGACGCGACCGGAGAAACCTTGACAGCGATTTCGAAAGCGGTCGGAGCGCAGTACCAATCATTGAAGCCGATCGAGCACTTGCACTTGCTCGTGCGCACCCCTCGCCAACTGAAGCGGGTGCTTCAGGAAATCGAGCAGGCCCCGGGTATCGTGCTGCATACCATCGTCAATAAGGATCTGGTGGATGCGCTGGAAACCCGTTGCCGGGAATTAAAGGTGCCGGCTTATCCCGTGCTGCAGCCCGTTCTCAAGGTTTTTGAGGCGTATCTCGGGGCCCCACAGACGCCGACAGTTGCTGGCCAGCACGTGCTTGATGCTGAGTATTTCAAACGCATTGATGCGATGAATTTCACTCTGCAACACGATGACGGTCGGCTACCGGAGGATTTGAACCAAGCGGACATCGTGCTGCTCGGTATTTCGCGGACGTCGAAAACGCCGACCAGCATTTATCTTGCACAGCGCGGCTATAAAACAACGAACCTGCCGCTCGTACCCTCGATACCGCTGCCGGCTCATCTCACCGAACCGCACAACGCTTTCGTCGTCTGCCTGGTGGCGAGCGTTGAGCGCATCACCGAAGTCCGACGCAATCGTGCGATGCTGATGTCGGATCGCGACCTCACAACTTATGCTGATCGCACGCAGATCGCCGAAGAAATCGCCTACTCGCGGCGTGTGTGCGCCGAACACGGCTGGCCGATGATCGATGTGACGCGCAAGTCCATCGAAGAGACGGCGGCGACCATCATTCAAATGATGAATGAACTTAAGCTTGGCCGGACCGCCTTGGCTTCAGACGCTTCGAGTATCGCATGATGCTCGACATGGTGGGAGGGGAAAGTCGACGATTGATCGTTCTCGCGTCCGCAAGTGCCAGTCGTCAGAGCATGTTGCGGGCCTCAGGTCTAGCATTCGAAATCGATCCGGCGGATGTGCCAGAAGAGGAGATTATTTCTGAACTCTTGTCCGGGGATGCGTCGGCGGGACCGGCCGCGGTCGCCGCACACTTGGCGTGCGCGAAAGCGGAAAGTGTGAGCCGTCGGCGACCCGACGATCTCATCATTGGCGCAGATCAGGTCCTCAGTCTTGCTGGGGAGATTTTTGGCAAGCCTCAGACCAGATCGCGGGCCCGCGCGATGCTCCAGCGATTGCGCGCCGGTGAGCATACTCTGTACTCGAGCGTTGTGATCGCCGAGGCGGGTGTGAGAACTTGGCAGGCGACAACGCGGGCGGACTTGAGAATGTGGAACTTTTCAGACGCCTTCCTCGATCGGTATCTCGATCAGAGCGGAGAGAGCATTCTCAACTGTGCAGGAGCCTATCAGATCGAAGGCACTGGCGCACGATTGTTTGAATGGATTAGAGGCGATTATTTCACAATCTTAGGTTTGCCGCTGTTGGAGCTGCTGGCGGAGTTGAGGACGAGAAAGGTCATTGCCACATGATCCGCGCCTGCGTCATTGGTTGGCCGATCGAACACTCCCGCTCGCCGATCATCCATGGCTATTGGCTGAGATCGCTCGGCATCGCGGGAAGCTACACGCGGGTTGCCGTCGCACCCGATGCGTTGCCGCGGTTTCTGTCCGAGCTGGCGGATCAGAACTATGCTGGGTGCAACGTAACGGTACCGCACAAAGAAACAGCCTTCGCGCTGGTCCATGAACAAGATGAGGCGGCAACAGCGATCGGAGCCATCAACACGATCTGGCGTGATGGCGCGCGGCTTTATGCCTCGAACACGGACGCGTATGGCTATCTCACTTATCTTGATCTGAAGGCGCCACAGTGGCGCTCTTTCGATGCGCCGGTGGTGATCTTGGGCGCTGGGGGTGCCGCCCGCGCGATCCTGCACGCGTTTCTCACAGCGGGCGTGGAGCGCATTGAGCTTTTCAATCGGTCGCAGGATCGTGCGGAGGCGCTTGCGCGCCATTTCGGACCGCGTGTGCGGACGAGACCCTGGGCTGAACGCTCGCGAGCTGCGGCCGCAGCAGGTGTTCTCGTTAACACGACAACGCTGGGCATGAACGGTGTCGGCAATCCCGAGGTCGATTTTGCGTGCGCCAATCCGCACCTCGTTGTCAGCGACATCATCTACGTGCCGCTCGTCACCCCGCTCATTGCCGACGCCCAACACCATGGCCTCGCAACAGTCGATGGGCTGGGGATGCTCCTGCATCAGGCCGTTCCAGGATTTATGCATTGGTTCGGCGTGCGGCCGAGCGTAACGGACGAACTGTATGATCTTGTGCGCGCAGACATCGAGGGGCGGGCCTGATGCTCATCGTGGGCCTGACGGGTTCGATCGGCATGGGCAAGTCGACGGCCGCCGCGTGTTTTTTGAAACGGGGCATACCGGTATTCGATGCCGATGCGGCCGTCCATGATCTTTACGGCGCTGAGGCGGTTGCGCTCATCGAGGCAGCATTTCCTGGCACCACCACGGTCTTGGGCGTGGATCGAATGCGACTCTCGGCAGCACTCGAGGCTTGTCCGGAGCGCTTTTCGCAGCTTGAGCAAATCATCCATCCGCTTGTGCGCGAGCGAGAGATCACATTTCTTCGGCAATGCGAATTACAGGGCTTCAAGATAGCCGTGCTCGACATACCTCTGTTGTACGAAGCGGGGCTTGATCGCAGCGTAGATGTCGTTGTCGTCGTCTCCGCTGCCGCGCACATCCAACACCAGCGCGTGCTTGCTCGTCCGGGAATGACGGAGGAGAAGCTCGCGGCCCTCTTGGCGCGCCAAATGCCCGACGCGCAGAAGCGCGCGCGGGCGCATTTCGTTGTGGATACGAACGGATCCGTCGAGGCCTGCTGTCGACAGATTGATGCTATCATCGACGCGCTGGAAGGTCGGCCAGCGCGAGCGTATTTCACATATTGGGCTGACCCCTGAGGACTCGGTAAAGCCGCAAACGCGAACGTGAAGGCCCATGCAGCGCGAGATTGTTCTCGACACCGAAACAACGGGATTCGACACCAGCAAAGGCCACCGGCTGATCGAATTGGGGTGCATTGAACTATTCAATCGTATTCCAACAGGTCGTGAATTTCATCGTTACGTCAATCCCGAGCGGGACGTACCGGTCGAAGCCCAGCAGGTTCACGGGATCACAACGGAGTTTCTGGTCGACAAACCTGTCTTCAGCGCCATTGCTCAACAATTTCTGGAGTTTATCGGCGACGACATTCTTGTCATTCACAATGCGTCGTTCGATATCGCGTTCCTGAATTTCGAATTGCAGCGGGTCGGCCTTGCACCCATCTCGATGTCGCGCGTGGTCGATACTCTGGCGCTGGCGCGCCGCAAGCATCCAGCAGGACCCAACAGCCTGGATGCGCTGTGCAAGCGTTATGGCGTTGACAATACGCGCCGCACGAAGCACGGGGCCCTGCTCGACAGCTTGCTGTTGGCGGACGTCTATGTGGAGCTGTTGGGAGAACGGCAAGCCACCCTGGGACTAGGTCGTACGTCTAGCGCAGCTACGGGAACCGGTCTGCAACTGGGCCGCGTCGGCGGCAGAGCCCGCCAGCGACCCGTGGCGTTGACGACGCGGCTGACACCCGCTGATGAGGTCGCACATCGCACGTTCATCGATAGCCTCGGGTCGGGCGCACTGTGGAAGCGGTTTTTCAGCCCGGACACATCAGGTGGATGACCTGCGCCCCGATGGAGTTAACGTCACTGTTTCTCTGCGGCTTTCGCCAATTGCTGTTGGCGGCGCAAGAACAGCTGTCCGAAGTCGAAGGGATCGAGCCATAGCGGTGGATATCCGCCTTCGCGCGTGATGTCGGCAACGATGCGTCGCAAAAAGGGAAACAGCAGCGTCGGACAATTGATGAGCAGGAATGGCTCGAGAGCTTGTGGCGGCACGTTGGCGAGACGAAACACGCCGCAATAGACGACCTCCAGCACATAAATGGTACCACCGCTGTGAGCGGCCTTGGCCGTAAATTGGATCGCGCTCTCGTAAACGTCGGTGTTGACGCGCTTGGCGTAGACGTCGACCTCGAGTGTGATACTGGGATTTTCGCCCTCTTTGATCGTCAGGCGGCCGATGTTGGGGTTCTCAAACGAGAGGTCCTTGATGAACTGCCCCAGGACTTGCACGTGCATAGCGCTGGCGTCCTGGGCATCGCCTGCCAAGGTCGCGCCGCTCTTGGATTTGTTGTTGTCTGCCATCGTCATCTTTCGCCTCTCGGGCCGCTTTCGCTCGCCATTGGCGAGGAGCGCTAACACGATGGAAGGTCGAGAGCAATTCGAACGCTCCTCTATTTCGGGGCCAGAGTTTCCCACAGCTTTGCTGGCATTGCGCCTGCCGAGCCTTCAAGCCGGTCAACAGGCTAGTGGTAGGTTTGCGGTAGCGATGATTCGAGCCAATCAAAGCCGTCGGGCTTCAAGGGTGGGGAGCACACCATGACCGCAGGAACCATGAGGACCACCGAAGTGGCCGCGGATGCTTCCACAACCCAGGCGCAAGCTTCTCAAAATGAAAGCCAGCGCACGCCAGCCGGGCGGGCGAAGGACGACTGGCACCGCTTCGTGGTTGATGTTTGGATCACGCCATTCAACAGCGTGGAGTTCGGAATTTACAAGCGCTCACGCAATCGTGCCAAATCGCGCCAGTTCACTGCGGACATGGATATCTTCGCCGAAATTCTCGAAAATGGCGAGCGCACAGGGCTACTTGGTTATCGGGAAGATTTATGGAAGCAGGTCCCAGAGGCCGACAGGCGACTCGTGTTCCGCTTGTTCAACGAGACAGTCAACTGGCGAGCGACGATGGATCTCATGGTCGGCCGCAGTCTTCAACAGACGATCGGTGCGCGCGGATTTCCAGTCGTCGCCTATTCGATCAATACCCAGGAAGACAATTTCATGATCTACCTGGAGCGTTCGGCCTACAAGTGGCCTCTGCTGCCGGAGAATTTTTCGTTCTTTCTCATGAATGGTTCGCAGCCCGAGTTTTATCGATTGAAGCGCGCCTTGATCGATCTGGGCGGGGATTACACGCTCTACGACCAGCGAGGACAGGTCGTGGGCAAGCTCGATGGCGCAGTGTTTTCGATCGGTGGCAAGTGGCGGGGTAAGGTCAAGTCAGGTCATGCCGACAAACGTCTGTTGACGGTTTTGAAGCTGTTCGCCGGGATGCTGATTTTCAACGGCGAAGTGCGTCGGCACATGAAAAGGCTCTACCGTCAGACACTGAGCGGCAAAATCACACCCAAGTTGGAGCGCCACGAAGCCGATCTCTACATGAATCCGCGCCGCATCCGGTGAAACCGCGATACAGTTTGCAGTCAATAAGTTGGTTTGCAAAGCATGAAGCTTTGGTCAAATCTTACGAATGCTCTACAAATGAAAAAGTAAGTAAATACGCCAAGACTTTGTGCGAAATGATGCTTTCTGAAGTTCCTGAAAGGTTCGATTAAATCAACACAGATGTAGTGGAAACCGCTATCCGCGCTTAGAGGTTTCCATGATGTCGACATTGCTGCGCCGTCACCTTGCGCAAGCTTGCTCCGACCAATCGGGGACGGTGATCGCCCTGTTCGGCCTGTGCTTTATGATGCTGATGTGTGCAATCGGCTTGGCTGTGGACAGTGCGCGCGGATACCGAACGGCCACGGAAGGGGCCGCTGCGCTTGATGCCGCAGCCTTGGCCACCGCGAAGGCCCTGCGAATTGACAATCCGAGTGACGATGAACTGCGCGACATCGCGAAACAGTATTTCGAGGCGAATTTTCTCGAAGGTGCCAACCTCGAAGTCCGGTACGAAACGGTCAACGTCGATATCAATCGCAACACCAATTCGGTGACGCTCAGTTTAGATTTGACGTTACCGACAACACTTGGGGTTTTGATGGGCGTTGATCGCCTCGATTACCCCCTGCGATCCAGTGCAGTCTACGACGTGCGCAACGTGGAACTCTCCATGATGCTGGATGTCAGCGGTTCGATGGCCGGGCAGCGGATAACCGACTTACGCGCTGCGGTTACCGATCTCGTGGACATCATGCTGCGCGGCAATGCCGAGGGTGGCGGGCATCGCATCGGCTTTGCGCCGTTTGACAATGCCGTAAATGCAGGCGCGTACGCTGCTGCCGCAACCGGTGTCGCCTCGGGATCGACGTGTGTTTCAGAACGCGGTGCGCCGAACGCTTTTAATGACAAGAATCCCAGGACTGGCGGCTATATGGGTCGCCCGCCGGGAGGCTGTACATCAGCGCCCGTGCTGCCGATGACTGACAATCGCGCCATTCTGGAAGCGGCAATCGGAGGCCTCAAACCCGGGAGTGCTACGGCCGGACATCTGGGCACGGCATGGGCGTGGTACATTCTATCGCCTGAGTGGGCAGACGTTTGGCCGGAAGCCAGCAGGCCCAAACTCTATGGTGATCCGGAATATCAGAAGGTCGCGATTCTCATGACCGATGGTCAGTACAATCGGCAGTTTATCAATTCGAATGGGACTTCGGAGCAGCAGGCGCGTCGATTGTGCGACAACATGAAAGCCGCCGGTATCACGATTTACACCGTCGCCTTTCACATTCCGCCGTCCGCTCGGCCGATCATGGAGTACTGCGCAACGACCCCGTCGCACTTCTTTGATACCAACGATGGGAATCAGTTGCGCCAGACCTTCCAGACGATCGCCAAGCGTCTGTCGGGACTCCGCTTGGCATCTTGATCCCTCTTAGTCGTCGTTGCGTCAGCCTGAAAATGGAACCACCATCTGGCGTTGTGTCCCAAGCCCCTCGATTGTCAGCTCCATGATGTCGCCGGCTTTCAAGTACTGAGGGGGCTTCATACCGGAACCAACGCCCGGCGGGGTGCCCGTGGTGACGACGTCACCGGGCTCCAGGACGCAGAACTGCGTGATGTAGGCGACAAGATAGGGGATTGAGAAGATCATCGTCGCGGTGGAGCCCTTCTGGCGCGTCTCGCCATTGACTTTAAGTTCCATGGCGAGATTTGACGGATCGAGTTCATCGGCTGTGACGAGCCAGGGTCCGAGCGGCCCGAACGTTTCGGCGCATTTGCCCTTCATCCACTGGCCGTTGCGCTTCATTTGAAAGCGCCGCTCGGATACATCGTTACAGATGCAGTAACCGGCGACATGATCCATCGCGCGGCTCTCGTCCACATAACGGGCGCGTTTGCCGATGACGAACGCGAGTTCTAATTCCCAATCCATGCGGTCGGCACCCCGCGGATAAATGACGTCATCGTTGGGACCGGATACGCAATTGCCCAGTTTGTTGAAGAGAATGGGTTCGGTCGGGATGTCCTGGCCCGTTTCGCGCGCGTGATCGGCGTAATTGAGCCCGACGGCAATGAAGTTCCACGGCCGAGCAACGGGGGGACCCAAACGCACTTCCGGCGCCACGATCGGGAGCGAGGCCGTGTCGATGGCTTTGAGGCGTTGCAGACATTCTGGCTGCAAGGTCGCTCCATCGACATCGGGAATGTGCGCTGACAAATCGCGAATGTTGCCGGCCTCATCGACAAGCCCCGGCCGTTCATTGCCCTTTGCACCAAACCGAACGAGTTTCATAAATTCCTTCCCCCAATTGAGATCGTTTTGAACTCCTGTGCGCGAACGGGCACAAAAGCGCAAGCTTGTCGCAAGCTGGCCGGGGCGAAGGTTTAGAGGGCTCCCGTCAGACCGCGAAGAACGAGGTCCCCGGCCGTTGGTGAGGCGGGCGTAGGCAGGCGGGGAGCAGTGGTCCCCGCCTCGGGTGGGGAGATGGTTGGTTTCGGAAGAAGTTCAGGTTTGGGATTGGCTCGGGCGTGCTGGGCAAGATCGTCGAGCAAAACGCCGAGGAGGGGGGCGGCGATTTGCGCGGCATGCAGCGACGTCGCCCAAGGTTCTGCGGCTGAGCCCGTACCGACGAGGACGACGTAACTATACGCGGCGCCACTTGCAAATTGAATTCCGCCTGTCGCCCACACGTCCACGGTGGCGTTGGGATCTTGGGCAACCTGTGTACCGGTTTTGGCGAAGTGCAAGATCACGTCGCCGCGTCGCTCTGCGCACCAACTGGATAATGAACTTAGAGTTCCAGTCGGTTTTCCTCTCACATGGTAGCACAGCGGGGCTTCCAGCAGGGCCTTGAGTACGCCGCGGCTCTCTGCGTCGATAATGGTCGCCGGAATGGTGCCCGTGCCAAGTGGGCCCGATGCCGCTGCCGCGGTCTCCGGGCTCGTATAATCGTAAGACCGGATGAGCGTCGGCAGGCGCACCGGCTCGCGGCCGTGGCGCATCAAGGAGGCCAGGACAACCGCCGACATATGGTGCACACGACGCGGACTGCCTGAAATGAGACCGAGCACAGCCGCCGTACTCGCCGGAACGGTCTCTCCGTTCCCGTCCTTCGGCGGCATCGTGAAGCCAAGCCGATCGATGATGCTACGCACGCGTGCCTGGCCGAGACGGGCCGTCCGGTTGAGGAGTGGCGCGTTGAGGGAGCAGGCGAACGACACCCGCGCGGTTCGGTAGCTTTTGTGTGTGCCGCCCCGCGCACAAGTTTCCAAACCCGAGGCGGGAGCTTCGTTGTCGAAGTACGGGCTTTCGGGTGTATCGATGCCGGAATTGGCGATGGCGATGGCAGCGATGATTTTTCCGGTCGAGGCAATCATGCGCGGGTCACGGTCAGGATCGTAGTAGCCGCTGCTCGCGGAACGTGCGACCGGTGCGCCGAAGTAAGCTGCGGTCTGTCCGGTCTCGAAGTAGCGCACGATCTGGCCGCGTTCGTCGCTCGCCACCACCACGACATTCGGAATGCGCGCATCATCACCGGCGCGCTTGGGGTCGAGCGTAAATCCGGCGTGGATCTTGCTGCGCTGCTCGCCGTCAATTTTCTGCAATGTTCGCGAGATGCGATCGTCGAACCGCAGATTTTCCGTCGCATCGAAGGTGGTCGTCACGCCGCGAACATAGGATCGCCAGCCGAAGCCGAAATTCTGCTTCATTTCCTCGCGTAACCCGTAGCGGGCCGAAGGCATCAGCGCGTTGGCGCGAATGATGGGATTTGCCTGAGCCCGCGCGGCGCGGTCGGGAGCGTACGTATCGAGCGCCATCTGCAGACGTGGTTTCACCTTGGGATCGGGCGGGCCCGCTGCTAGGCTGATGAGCTCAAACACGACGGCTGCCTTTTCGGTTTCGTCCGCGATGAGCTTCTCTGCGCACATGCG
>JAKALI010000407.1 GCA_021813195.1 Pseudomonadota bacterium | reverse complement strand
CCGACACGCCGCGCCCGGCGGCATTTCCACACTCCAAATGAAAGATCTACAGTGAAGACATTCCATCAACTCGGCCTCGCCCCGCAGCTTCTTCAAGCGCTCGCGGCGGAAGGCTACACCACGCCCACGCCCATCCAGGCGCAAGCCATTCCTCCTGTACTCTGCGGCCGCGACCTGATCGGGATCGCGCAAACGGGCACCGGTAAAACGGCGGCGTTCGCGCTGCCCATCCTACACCGCCTCGCGTCGAGCCCGCGGGCCCCCTTACGCCGGGGTGTACGCACACTGATCCTCTCGCCGACCCGCGAGCTTGCCACCCAAATTGGCGAGAGCTTTCGCACCTATGGTCGTCACCTGGGAGTGAGCGTCGCCGTCGTATTCGGGGGCGTCGCACACCGTCCGCAACGTGAAGCGTTGGCGCGTGGTGTTGATGTGCTCGTGGCGACACCTGGCCGCCTCATCGATCACATGACCGAGCGCAACATTGATTTGCAGGGCACCGAAATTCTCGTGCTCGACGAAGCCGACCAGATGATGGACTTGGGTTTCATTGGACCGCTGCGCCAGATTATCGCGCGGCTGCCACAACGCCGCCAGAGCCTGTTCTTCTCAGCAACGATGCCGGGCGAGATCGGGGCGCTCGCTCACGAGATGCTCCGCGATCCAGTGAAGGTTGCCGTGACGCCGGTCGCGCAGACGGCCGACCGCGTGACGCAGGAAGCCATCCTCATCGAACAGACGCGCAAGCGCGCTCTCCTGGTGGAGCTGTTTGCCAACCCCGAACTCAAGCGGACAATCGTCTTCACGCGAACCAAGCGTGGCGCCGATCGGGTTGCGCGTCATCTGGACGAAGCCGGCATTGCCGTGGCGGCCATCCACGGCAACAAGAGCCAGGGTCAGCGCGACGCGGCGCTGAGCGGCTTTAAAGCAGGGCGCATCAGGGCGCTCATTGCCACCGATATTGCCGCCCGCGGCATCGATATCGACGCGGTGTCCCACGTCATCAACTTTGAAATCCCCAATGTGCCGGAAAGTTATGTCCATCGCATCGGCCGCACGGCGCGTGCCGGCGCGGACGGCATGGCCATCTCGCTTGTGGACCAAGAGGAGCGCGGTTATCTGCGCGATATCGAGCGGTTGACGCGCCAGCAGATTCCCTTGCGCGACCGTCGCGGCGACGCCAGGCTCGCCGTGACGCCGGCTCATCAAAGCACGTCCCATCCTGCGCCCGGTTCGCGCGGGGCGCGACACCAGGGGCAAAGGTGCGATCGCCGGTCGGCCCAAACCGTGCCGACGCCGACACGCAAAGGTGGCCCGTCCGTTTGGCCACAGGCTGGCAAGGGGGATGAGCGCACCGGGCAAATCGCTGGCCAGAGTCGGCGGGATCCTCAATCCCGTGGTCAGAGTCGGGCGGCGCGTGACGTTTGAGACGATCACGGCGCAGACCCGGGGACTTGCGCATGTCCACCGCGCATCCAATTTTCGCTGCAAGGTAAGTGCACAAAGACGAATGTCGCCAATTCCGAGGATTATGCCATGATGTTGCGCCCTGCATGTTCTGCCCTTCTCGCATTGGGGTTTCTTGCCGCTCCGGCCGCTCACGCGCAGACCGACATCGAGATTGGTACGCTCGAGTGCACAGGCGGAGCGGGTGTCGGTCTCATCCTTGGATCCAAGAAGTCGTATTCCTGCACGTTCAAGGGCTTGAATGGCGCGCGCGAAAGTTATGAGGCGACCATCACGCGCGTAGGCCTCGATATCGGTGTGACGGGCAACAGCGTCATGGTCTGGACAGTCTTGGCGGCGACGAACGCCTATGAACCGCGCGCGCTCGTGGGCAACTATGTCGGTGCGACGGCGGACGCTTCCGTCGGCGTCGGCGGCGGGGCGAAGGTGCTCGTCGGGGGCTCCAAGAACAATTTCGCGCTCCAACCGGTAAGTGTCCAAGGTCAGACCGGTCTCAACCTCGCCGTCGGTGTGGCGGAGCTGCAGGTGCGGTAACGCGCGGCGGGGCGGCACCATGCGATGAGAATCGCTGCCGTCGGCAAAAGCGACGAGCGTGGCTGCTTCAATCGCTGAGCCGCGGATCGCGCTGTTGCCACGTCGACAACGCCGACTGGCCTGCGGCGCTGGACGGCGAGCCTCAATTCCTCCATGCTTTGTGAAAAGCTTCTGCTGAGCAAGAATTGAGAGGCCCTAACATGCTATCCACGCGATGGAGCGGATCAATTTATTATTCCGTCTGCATCATTGGACTGCTTCTCGTCGCGCCGCCAGCAAGCTCCTGCACTCGTTTCGTCTACCAGGCAGGCGCCGGGCAAGTCATCACAGGCCGGTCCATGGACTGGAAGGCGGATATTGGGACGAATTTATGGATCATGCCGCGCGGCATGAAGCGAACCGGTGAAGTTGGTCCGAACTCCCTCAGGTGGATCTCCAAGTACGGCAGTGTGATCGCAACCGGTTATGATGTGGCGACGACGGACGGGATGAACGAGGAAGGCCTTGTTGCGAACGTGCTATGGCTCGTCGAGTCGACCTACCCCGAATATGATGGCAAAACTCCGGGGCTTGCGATTTCAATGTGGGCGCAATACGTGCTCGACAATTTCGCGACCGTTGCCGAAGCTGTGACAGCGTTGGAGAAGGAGCCATTCACACTCGTGACGGACAACGTGCCGGGTGAAGAGCGGCTCGCCACGCTGCATTTGTCCATGTCGGACGCAACAGGCGACAGCGCCATCGTCGAGTATATAGATGGCAAGCAGATCATTCATCACAGCCGCGATTATAGTGTGATGACCAACTCGCCGGTTTTTAGCGAGCAATTGGCCCTCAATGCCTACTGGAAAGAAATCGGGGGCACCGTCATGCTGCCTGGCACCAACAGGGCGGCAGACCGATTTGCGCGGGCATATTTCTACGTCAATGCCATCCCAAAGACGGAAGACCCGGTTGAGGCCATCGCAAGTGCATTCAGCGTCATCCGCAACGCATCGGTGCCATTTGGAATCACGACGCCAGATCAACCGAATATTTCTTCAACGCGCTGGCGGACAGTATCTGATCACAAGCGCAAGCGTTATTTTTTCGAGAGTGTTCTGACACCCAATGTTTTCTGGGTCGACCTAACGAAGTTTGATCTATCGGCTGAGACGGGCAAAGTCAGGAAGCTTGTTCTCGGACCGAATCAAACGAACATTTTTTCCGGTGAAGTCAGCGGCCAATTTGAGGAAGCCGAGCCGTTTAGATTCCTCGGGTTGAGCAATTAGCCTCGCCAGCACCGACAATCGCGCGACGGTCTGCGTTGCCGGCTTCGCCGGTTCGAGAACCTCTCGTTTTTGTGCGAGCGTGGCGAAAGCGTTGGGAGTTCGTCCTGGCGAGTGGTATGGCCGTCGACGTAACGAACACGTGTCGCATGCCAACCGGCGTAGTCCCCTCTGACCAAGTCGGCGAGATCAATGACAGGATGATGGGGCATACAACTGCTGGACGATAGCACCGTCAAATTCGCGCGTTTTTACTCAAAGCGTATCGCTCTTTGGAGTTGGAACCGAGCTTAACGGTGCTTCATACCCCAATCCCGCATGGCCTTGATGATCGGTCCAAGTTCGCGTCCCTTCTCTGTCAGTACGTAGTCTGCGCGCAGGGGATGCTCATCGTAGACGTGGCGCTCGACGATGCCGTGAGCCTCCAGCATCTTCAAGCGATCCGAAAGCGTGTTGGGCGGCACGCCGGGTAACGAGTGCACAAAATCCTGATACCGACAGCGCCCCTTCTGCAATAGGTCGCGCATGATCAGAGCGGTCCACCGGCCACCGACGATCTTGGCAGCGCGTTCGACCGGACACTTCGGGCTTGTTTGTCTCGACGTCTTACCCATAGCGCAAAGCATAGGAGCGACGTGGCCTGCACGCAATAAATACAAATTGACTTGTCACTACAGAAACTGTAGTTATTAAGAATCCACAGCAGGAGGCGCGGCGCCATGACCATCACGTCCATATTCGCAAGCCTTCTTGCCCTGATGTACGTGGTTCTCAGCGTTCGCGTGATCGGCGCGCGTCGCCGTGCAGAGGTGGCTTTGGGCGATGGGGGCGACCCCCACTTGCTGCGTTGCCAGCGCGTGCACGCAAATTTTTCCGAGTATGTTCCGCTCACCCTCATTCTGATGCTTGTTGCGGAGCATCAAGGCGCATGGTCTGGCGCGGTCTTACTGATCGGCGGACTGCTCCTGGTCGGCCGCATCATTCACGCCTATGGGGTGTCCCAATCACCGGAGAAGCTCTGGCAGCGGGTCTCGGGGATGGTGCTGACCTTTTCTGCCTTGGCACTGGGAGCATTTGTCAATCTCGCGCGGGCCTTCATCGCTTCTTGAGCGTTGCGGTCATGCTGGCCACGCAGCAGAAAGGATTGGCAGCGGCATGTTCAGGTCCCTAGGTTTCGGGCGCCCTAAAGTCCCACGCGCCGCAATCGATTGAGCCTCGTCGGGTGCGCGGGCGGCATCTACTCGTTGCAAGTGCGCGCTCGTGTCCGGGTACTCAGTGCTTCAACCGATCGCGCACGTGACGCATGGCGAGATAAATGACGCCAACGATGATCGGCACCGAAACTGCGGTGACGAGATCTGGCGTCAGCATGCCCGGGAGGAGCCCGGAGTCCTTCAAACCCTTTGTAAAGTATGACAGCAGCCCAACGACATAATAGCTGATCGCGGCGACCGATAGCCCTTCCACCGTCTGCTGCAAGCGCAATTGCAGGCT
>JAKALI010000011.1 GCA_021813195.1 Pseudomonadota bacterium | reverse complement strand
TTCCGATCTGGGTCTCAACTGCTCCGCCGATGGTCGAGGCTCCGCGGCTGCCAACCGGACTGCCGGCTCCCCGCTGCCGCTCTGCACTGGGACATGGCTCGACGCAGCGACGTCCACGATCGCAGCGCCGGCCGCCATCGTATCAATCGGGTTGTCACGCACGTTGTCCAAAGCCAACTCCCCGAACGCGTCTAAAGCTCATCAAACCGTGTCATAAATGACTTCCAGCGAGGGCCGCTCGATCGCAACACCGCCGCACATGTCTTCAAACGAAGCCGGCTCCAGCACGACGTCTCGGCCCACAACATCACTCTTGAACAGTCCAAGCAGCTGATCCTGCGAGAGTGGCTTAGGTCGCACGGGCGGAGCGGCCGCCACATTGTCGGCAAGCTCGGCAAACAGCGGACCCCACTCACCATCAGGCCGCCCGATGATCTGGTAATTGGCGCTCTTGCGTCGGATGTCTTCATGCGCGGGGATGGCGGCCAGAACAGGGATACCTGCCGCGGCGGCAAAGGCCTGCGCTTCTCCGGTCCCGTCATCCTTGTTGACGACCATGCCGGCGACGCCGACATTGCCGCCGAGCTTGCGGAAATACTCGACCGCCGAGCACACGTTGTTGGCGACGTAGAGTGACTGCAAATCGTTGGAACCGACGACGATCACCTTCTGACACATATCGCGTGCAATCGGCAGACCGAAGCCGCCACACACGACGTCGCCAAGAAAATCGAGAAGCACATAATCGAATCCCCACTCGTGGAAGCCGAGCTTCTCGAGGGTTTCGAAACCGTGAATGATACCCCGCCCACCACACCCGCGGCCGACCTCCGGACCGCCCAGCTCCATGGCGAAAACGCCATCGCGCTTGAAGCACACGTCCGAAACTTTGATCTCTTCGCCCGCCAGTTTTTTCTTGGCGGAGGTTTCGATGATCGTCGGTGTCGCGCGGCCGCCAAAGAGAAGCGATGTCGTATCGCTTTTAGGATCACAACCGATGAGGAGAACTCGCTTGCCCTTCTGCGCCATCATGTAGGAAAGATTGGCAAGCGCGAAGCTCTTACCCGAACCGCCCTTGCCATATATCGCGATGATCTGAGTTTCCTTCGTGGCGGTGCCCTCCGCAGGCGCGCAATCAGGCTCGATCGCTGCTTCCTCACGCAGAAAATCCTGCATGGATGGCCCTCGCACGTCGAGACTGGCCGTTGAACACGAAGCACTCATGAGCAGGATCTCCAGTCGAGGATCATCTTGAGGCAAGCCGGATCGTTGAAGGCGGTGCGATAGGCATGCGCCGCCTCAAGAGCCGGCGCGCGATGCGTGATAAGCCCATCCAAATCGAGGGCACTGGTGTCGATGAGACGGCACACCGCGGCAAGGTCGCTGGGACGCCACTCCGCAGCGATTGCGAAGCGGGCTTCACGCACGAACGCCGGGGGAAATGCGAACGACAGCCGGTCACTGTAGAAGCCGGCAAGAATGATGAGGCCGGACGGTGCGAGCCGCGCAATCAGCGTATCCAGTAGGCCACTATCGCCGCTGACGTCACAGATAGACTGATAGGTCCGCCTCGGATCGTCGGCATCGGGTGCGATAACGCTGTAACCCACAGCGCCCTCGCGGCGATCGGCATTCGTCTCCCAAACGGTCGGAGCCGGACCACCCAGCGCAACCACGCAGCGCGCGACCAACCGACCAAGAACGCCGTGGCCAATTATCAGGTCGGGCAGCACCGGACCCGCTACCTTGACGGCATGATATGCGGTCGCGGCCAATGCGAGCAGGGTCCCGCGCTCACCCAGATCGTCCCGCAAGGGAATTGTCTTCTCGCCTGCTACGACCACGCGCGACGACGCACCGCCAAACAGGCCGCGGACATCGCCATAGCAGCGTGCTCCGGGGACGAAGACGCGCGCGCCTTCCTCACGCCCGGACTTTGCACCGGCAAACCGGATGCGACCGACAGATTCATAGCCGGGCACCAGCGGGTAGCCTAATCCGGGGAATGGCGGCATGCGTCCCGACCACAGGAGACGTTCGGTGCCGGTTGAGATGCCACTCCACTCGATATCCACGACGACATCACTGTCGCTGGGCTCAGGCAACGCCATGCGGCTAAGCACAAGACGCTCCGGCTCCTCCAACACAACCGCAAGAGTATTCATGGCGTAACAGCCTCAGGCGCGATTGCCCCAGCGCGACATCCTGCAGCCTAAACGCTGGCCAGGATGCCCAATAGGGTGTCAGTCTAGGCCGACATTACAAAGTGTCAAGCGCTCTTAACAGTTTTGGATCAAATCCTCGCCGACAAAACGCTCGTCTGCATCGGCATATGCGTCGGGATCCTGCGGACATCGCAAAAGCCGTTGCGGCGCAGCATGAGCGAGAGCTGCTCCGGCGATCGCGGCCGCCCGCTCTTCATTGCGGCCAAATAGAAGCCGAAATAGGCGTCCGCGACACGCGCCGCACCAGGAGTATCTGACATGGGTTCAGCAACGACGACGACACCGCCCGGCGCGAGCGCGGCGTTCGCCTTGCGCAGCAGCAAATCGACCGTTGCATCGTCGTGGTCGTGGAGAACTCGTACAAACGAGATGACGTCGGCACCCAATGGCAGAGGGTCTTGCCGGAAATCGCCACCGATGGCCTTAGCGCGGCCCGACATACCCAGAGTGTCGAAGCGTTCCCGCGCGTGCGCGGCGACAGCGGGCAGATCGAACAAGATCAGTTCGAGTCTAGATACGCGCGCTCCGACAGCGGCGAGAAAGGTGCCATTGCCACCGCCCACATCTAATAAACAGCGATGGCGGCTGAAATCATAGGCGTCGAGGATCTCTTCGCAGACGAGCGTCTGCGAGGCCGCCATGAGCGCCGTGTATCCGTCAACGTCGCCGGCCTTCAGATCGGCGGGCTTATCGGCCGTCGCATAAGCCCAGTAGCGCGAGAGTTCCGTCGGGATGTCGGGATTGCGCAGCAGCGCCACCGGATCGGCAAGATCACGATAGAACAGCTCATGATGCTCGATCATGCGCAGCGCACCCGGATTGGCGAGGAAGGCCGCGCCCGCTGCACCAAGCCCAAAGCGCTCATCTGTTCCCTGCGGGCGCCGCTGGGCAACTAAACCAATCGCCTGAGCCGCCCGCAAAAGTCGCTTGGTGCTGTCACACGACAAGCCAATCTGAGAGGCCAGCGCATCCACCGTGCACGGACCTTCCTTTAAGCGCTCCAGCACGCCAAGCCGAACGCAAGCATGCAAAATCTGGGAATAGACGAAGCCCGCACACAAATCGAAGGCTTGAAGAGCACGTCGGCGCGCAACTAGTCGAGTCAATGGGAAAGCAGCCGCCCACCGCTGGAAGCGCCGATCCGACAACAAGGCGTCGCGAAGCTGGAACCAGCGATCCTCGATGCGTCTCATCGCCTATGCTCGCTTGAGGCGCATCCTCGGCGCCACCGGCGCAACCGGAATTGTCACGCGGCCCAACGGTCAATTTGCTTGGGCACAAACCGCATCGATTCCGACAATAAGAGATTGCGCAATTCTCCCGCTCCCGGACAGTCCGGTATGGACTGGATGGCATCCGACATCAGCGATTTGAGCCGCTCCGCTGCGCCCTCGACGCCGAGGTCGCAGGCACTCGGCCGGTGATGTGTTACGTCCTGCCCGACCGGTTTCCCCGTCTCCGAAGCATCGCAGAATTTGTCTTTAAGATCGTCCGCCACCTGGAAGGCTTCACCAATCGAGAGCCCCAGCCGCCGCCACGGCTCCGGATCGTGACCGGACGCCAGCGCGCCGCTCATCGTCGCCGCTGCGAATAGCGATCCCGTTTTGGCGCGATGATACGAAGCAAGATCGACCTGCGGTTCGCATTCCCAGCCCTGGCCTGCGCAAATGCCGCCTGGCATTCCCACTGACCGACTGACGAGCATCACCAACCCGGCGAGGCGGGACGGCCAGCGCACACCCTCGTGGGCCAGCACCTCGTAAGCGTGAACGATCAGCGCATCACCAGCGAGCACCGCGAGAGGTTCCCCGAACGCAGCATGCACGGAGGGTTTCCCGCGCCGCATATCTGCGCCATCGAAGCACGGCAGATCATCGTGGACGAGCGAGGAACAGTGCAGCAATTCGATTGCCACGGCCGCTGCGTCTGCAAGCTCTGGCGCATCGTGTCCGCAGGCCTGCGCAACGGCCAGACATAGGCGCGGTCTCACCCGCGCGCCGCCGGGAAAGACGGCATGACGCATGGCAGCAGCAAGGCGAGGCGGTGCGCTTGGATGCTCAGCCCGGCTCATTGCGGTCTCGAGCGCCTGCTCTATACGCATGAGAACGTCCATGGCCGCCTCGCGATCAAGTTGTAACTTTGCTTAGTCAGATCATTCTGTATAAGAGTTTAGACACTTTTTGCGCCGTGAAGCAACGTCTTTATCCGAAAGCGCAGGTCGTCGATGCCAACCCAGCACGTCGCGATCGTTGGAGCCGGCATGGGAGGTCTCGTCGCCGCGCTCGAGTTGGCCCGCTCGGGCTTCAGAGTTACTCTGTTGGAACGCCAAGCGTATCCGGGCGGCAAGATCCGCCAGCAAGAGGTCTGCGGCCGGGCGATCGACGCCGGCCCGACGGTGTTCACCATGCGGTGGGTTTTCGAGCGCATCTTTGCCGACGCGGGAACAACGCTCGCCTCGGTGGTCACGCTCAAAGCACTAGACCGGCTGGCGCGCCATGCTTGGGGTCCCGGCGCGCGCCTTGATCTTTACGCCGACGTGCAGCGCTCTGAAGATGCAATCGGCAAGTTTGCCGGCGCTAAAGAAGCGAAAGGATTTCGGGAGTTCTGCGCGCGAGCGCGCGAGACGTACCGCACACTTGAGGGTCCGTTCATCCGCTCGCCCCAGCCTTCGCCCGTATCCCTGGCCCTCGGTTCGGGCCTGCGCGGCGTCAGCGATATGTGGCGCATCTCTCCATTCACGACTTTGTGGCGCGCACTTGCCGAACACTTCGCAGACCCGCGCCTGAAGCAGTTATTCGGACGCTACGCGACGTACTGTGGTTCGTCTCCGTTCCTGGCGCCGGCGACTTTGATGCTTGTCGCTCACGTCGAGCAGGACGGCGTGTGGATTATCGAAGGCGGCATGACACGGCTTGCCGCCGCGCTGGCCCATCTGGCGGCAGCCAATGGCGCAGACTTGCGCTACGGCTGCGACGTCAAAGAAGTGACCACGGGCCCGTCGGGCGTGGACGGGGTGGCGCTGAGTTCCGGTGAGCGCATTACGGCTGACGCCGTGATCGTCAACGCCGACTCAGCGGCGGTTGCCAACGGGCTGCTCGGCCAGCGAATTCAAAGTGCGGTCACGCGGTTGGAGCCTGCCCAGCGCTCCCTTTCGGCTGTGACATGGACCATGGCGGCGCGCACCAGCGGTTTCCCCCTTATTCGTCATAACGTGTTTTTTTCTTCCAATTACGAGGCCGAATTCGATGACATCTTCCGCCAGCGCCGCCTGCCCCGGCAACCGACGATCTACGTCTGTGCGCAGGATCGCGATGACGAGGCCGCCGCAATTGCCGAGGGGCCGGAGGCCTTGCTGTGCCTCGTTAACGCCCCCGCCATCGGGGATATGCGAACTTTTACGGATCAGGAGATCGATCAATGCGAACGGGTGATGTTGTCCCGCCTCCAGGATGCGGGACTGAAAATCGATCGGACGGATCTGGCGATGCAGCGAACACAGCCGCAGGATTTCGAGCGGCTCTTTCCGGGTACGGGCGGAGCGCTTTACGGAGCAGCCTCGCACGGGTGGGCGGCTTCGTTCCGCCGTCCAAGCGCGAAGACAAAAATACCTGGCCTGTATCTGGCGGGAGGCAGCGTACATCCGGGTCCGGGCGTGCCGATGGCCGCACTTTCGGGATTACTGGCAGCGGCACAATTGGTGGTGGACCAGACTTCGCGCAAGCCGTAGCGCCAGGAGGCTATGCGTGGTGGTACGTCGATGCGCTGAGCGACGACGGTGAGAACGGACTAACTCTCATCGCCTTCATCGGCAGCGTGTTCTCGCCGTATTATGCCGTTGCGCGCCGCAATGGAGCGGGCGATCCCCACAATCATGTTGCACTCAATGTTGCTCTTTACGGGCGTCGTGCCCGCCGCTGGACGATGACAGAGCGCGGGGCATCGGCGCTATCGCGTTCCCGCGACGAGCTCGTGATCGGACCAAGCCGTCTCAACTGGACGGGCGAGGCGCTCCAGATCGACATCCGCGAGATTGGCATGCCGATTCCCCGCAAGGTGATTGGCCAGGTGCGCGTTTTACCTCTAGCACTGAACCCGCACGCCTACGCAATCGATGGTCACGGCCACCACATCTGGCGCCCCATCGCGCCGCTGGCCCGCATCGAGGTTGCACTGACCAGTCCGTCCCTGTCCTGGTCGGGCCGCGGCTACTTTGACTGGAACAGTGGCAGCGCACCATTGGAGCGGGATTTTCTCAGCTGGACATGGTCGCGATCGAGTGAGTCTGCCCGCACCCGCATCTGCTATGACGTCATTCGCGCCGATGGCGTGCGCGGCACGTTGGATACCGATTTCCGCAAGGATGGGACGGCGATCCACCGCGCGCCAATGCCTCTTAAGACGCTGCAAAGAAGCCCCGTGTGGCGCATCCCGCGCTGGACACGCAGCCAGCACGATGACGAGCCCGTCATCGACTCCACGCTCGAAGACACGCCATTCTATGCCCGCTCAATCATTCAGTCGGACTTCGATGGGAAGACCATCCCATCGGTGCACGAGAGCCTTGATCTCAATCGCTTTCGGCACGGCATCGTTCAGCTCATGTTGCCATTTCGCATGCCGCGGCGGACGAGCCCTGCTTAGCGCGCGCGCGCAAATGAAGCCGGCTCATCGACGACATCGGTCAGCAAGCACTGGGTAACGGTGCGCACGATGCCGGCACAATCGAGCCCCGCCTTTGCATACATGACCTCCGGCTTGTCGTGATCGATGAAGCAATCAGGAAGCACCAGCGAGCGGAACTTCATCGCGCTGCCAATGAGATCGTTGTTGCTCAAGAACTGCAGCACATGACTCCCAAAGCCGCCGATCGATCCTTCTTCGATCGTCACCAGCATGGCGTGGGACCGTGCCAGATTGGCGATCAACTCCTCATCGAGCGGCTTCATGAACCGGGCGTCCGCCACCGTCGTACTAAGGCCCAGTTTGGCCAAAGCTTCACGAGCCTTGAGCGCTTCAGCGAGCCGCGTGCCCAATGACACGAGCGCCACGTCGCGGCCCTCCGCGAGAATGCGCCCTTTTCCAATTTCCAGCGGAACGCCTTCAACTGGCAACGCAACACCGACCCCTTCCCCGCGCGGATAACGAACGGCAGAGGGCCGGTCATTGATGGCCACGGCTGTCGCCACCATGTGGACCAGCTCAGCCTCATCGGCTGCGGCCATAATGACGAAGTTCGGCAGGCAGCCAAGATACGCGAGGTCGAAGGATCCCGCATGCGTGGGTCCATCCGCGCCCACCAGTCCCGCCCGATCGATGGCAAAGCGTACCGGCAAGCTCTGAATCGCAACATCGTGCACGACTTGATCGTAACCACGCTGAAGAAACGTGGAATAGATTGCTGCAAACGGCTTCATACCTTCAGCGGCCAGTCCGGCCGCGAACGTCACGGCGTGCTGCTCGGCAATGCCAACGTCGAACATGCGATCGGGGAATTGCCGGCCGAATATGTCGAGGCCGGTTCCGTCTGGCATGGCCGCGGTAATCGCGACGATCCGTTCATCCTTGCGCGCTTCAGCAACCAGACTATCGGCAAAGACCCGCGTATAGCTCGGCGCCGCAGACTTTGGCTTGACCTGCGCACCCGTCACGACATCGAAGCGCGCCACACCATGATATTTGTCGGACGCCTTTTCCGCAGGCTCATACCCTTTCCCCTTCTGGGTGATGGCATGGATAAGGATCGGGCCTTGCTCGGCATCGCGCGCGTTGCGCAGAACCGGCAAGAGAATATCAAGATCGTGGCCGTCGATCGGGCCGATATAGTAGAAGCCCAGCTCCTCAAACCAAATGCCGCCAGACAAATACGTGCGCGACATTTCCTCCATGCGCGCCGCACGCCGCTCCCACTTCTTTGGCAGCCGCTTGGCAAGTTGCTTGGCCATATCCCGCAATTGCAAATACTGACGACTGGATGAGACTCGAGTGAGATATTTTGACAACGCGCCCGTCGGTGGCGCGTTGGACATGTCGTTGTCGTTGCGAATGACGATGAGGCGTTCATCGCGAGCTCCGGCATTATTCATAGCTTCGTAAGCCATGCCGGCGCTCATGGCGCCGACTCCGATAACGCAAATAACGTTGTTGGTGCCGCCCTTGAGATCACGCGCTACGGCCATCCCGAGGCCGGCCGAAATCGAGGTTGACGAATGCGCTGCACCAAACGGGTCGTATTCGCTTTCAGCGCGCTTGGTAAACCCGCTTAAACCTCCGCCTTGCCGTAGCGTGCGGATACGGTCGCGCCGGCCCGTGAGAATCTTGTGAGGGTAGCATTGATGCCCGACGTCCCAGATCAGCCGGTCGCGCGGCGTATCGAATACGTGGTGGATGGCGACGGTCAGCTCAACAACGCCGAGCCCAGCGCCTAAGTGCCCTCCTGTCACCGAGACCGCCTCGATCGTCTCTTGGCGTAATTCGTTGGCCAACTGCTTGAGCTCAACTGCGGTGAGGTTCCGCATGTCCGCAGGTGTGACGACCTTGTCGAGCACTGGCTTTGCGCTGGCTGCGGCACTACCGATATGGACATTCATCGCCAATCCTCCTCACCTTACTTTTCCAGGTCACCCTTGCGGGTTCACTGGGGCGCATTCGCGCGCTAGCAGGCCTGCGCGGAAGCAAGCACGCTTTCACGCGACTGCGCTGCCGATCGTCGGGATTGCAGAGCCAAATCACGAGAGGCGCGTTCCTCGCGGGCCAGACGTTCAAACGTCCCCAGCACCCGCGCCACACGGCCTTCCAAATCCCACCACGATGGGACGTCCGTCGCTTCGCCGCGAATTTGCGCCGCGCATAACCCGGCACAGGCCTCAACGAGATGGCGCGCCGCTTCGGTGGCAGGCAGCGGATCGCGGGCACGCGCCGTGATCGAAGCGGGCACAGCCGAGATCGTGCGCGCCAGCAGCGCCAGTTTACGCGATGGCGCAACGATGGCGCGGCCTGAAACGCTGTCATAGCCCCGTCGTTCGACTTCCCGACCGATCTCAGCGTAAAGATGGCGCGCGGCATAAATGCCGCCTCGGCAGTCCAGCGGCAGTGAGTCGATGCCGGCTTCGGAACGCCGGTAGAATTCGTCCGCGGATCGCAGCAAGCGGGCGATAACGCGCGCCAGGCCCGTTGCGAATACAGGCTTATGAAGCCACCGCTCGGGATCAAGGCCCTCCGAGCGCATCCAAGAAAGTGGCAGATAGATGCGGCCAGCTGCGGCATCCTCACCCACATCGCGGGCGATGTTGGTAAGCTGCATGGCGATCCCGAGATCCGTTGCCCGCGCGAGCAAATCGCTTCGGCGCACGCCCATCAACAGCGCCATCATTGCACCGACCGTTCCCGCAACGCGCGTTGCATACGCGGTCAGATCTTCGAACGTCTCATAACGCCGCCGCTCGCGGTCCCACTCAAATCCCTCGATCAAAGCGCTCGGCAATGCCTGCGGAATTACAAAGCGCTGCACGATGCGTGCGAACGCACGGTCAACGGCCTGTGCCCGCGGCTCGCCACGATAGACGGCGTCAAGGCGGCTGCGCAGATCTTCCAGGGCATGCGGGTCGGCGTTCGGATTATCGACCGCATCGTCTGCAACACGGCAGAAGGCGTAGAGCGCGACGGCCGGCTCGCGGACACGGCGCGGCAATAAGAACGAAGCGGCATGAAATGTGCGCGACCCGTTGGCCAGCAGGCGCTTGCAGGCGTCCAGATCGCTGCGCTCCAAAGCGCTCGTGTCAGATGAAGGCAGAGGCATCAGGCACGACCCTGTCGAGTACGCGGGCAGACGAGATCACCCCGGGTACGCCAGCACCGGGATGGGTGCCCGCACCGACGAGATAGAGATGCTCGATGTCCTCGCTTCGGTTATGGGGACGAAACCAGGCGCTCTGCATGAGCGTCGGCTCGAGACTGAAGGCTGCGCCCTTCCAGGAGCACAACCGGTCTTTAAAATCTTGTGGTGTCATCACGCGCGACGTGACGATATCGGCCTCGAAGCCCGGCAGCATGGTTTCATCGAGGAATCGAGCAATCCGCGCCCGATAGGGTTCGGCTTCGCGCGCCCAGTCGGTGCCGCTGTCGAGGTGTGGCACGGGCGAGAGAACGTAGAACGCATCGCAGCCCTCAGGGGCCAGCGAGGGATCGGTTGCCGTTGGCCGGTGCAAATAAAGACTGAAATCGTCGGCCAGATGCTTGCGGTGGAAAATATCGGCGAGCAATTCGCGATATCGGGGCCCCAGCAGAATGGTGTGATGCGGGACTTCGTTGAAGGTCCGCCGGGTCCCGAAGTACCACACGAACAAGCTCATCGAATAGCGCGCCTTATCGAGACGCTTGTCTGTCCACGTGCGCCGTGCCGATTGAGGCAATAGATTGCGGTAGGTCCACGCGACGTCGGCGTTCGAGATCACGACATCGGCTGCGATCGTCTCGCCGCTTGCGAGCCGCACACCCGTTGCGCGCCGTCCTGCGAGGGTGATCTCACGCACGTCCGCCCCATAACGAATCTGACCACCCTGGCTTTCAATCAGATTGACGAGCCCCTCAACCAGCCTACCTGTGCCACCCATCACGAAATGCACACCATACCGGCGTTCTAGAAACGTGATGAGGCCATAGACCGAGGTGACACTGAACGGATTCCCGCCGACGAACAGCGGATGAAAACTCAGGAAGAACTGCAGGCGCGGGTCGCGCACGTAGCGGGAAGCCAGACCATGGATCGTCCGGTAGCCTTCAAGCCGCATGAGATCGGGAACGACGCGGACCATGTCGGCGATGGAATTGAATGGTTGCGCGCCCAACTGCTCGAAGCCGATACGGTAAATATCTTCGGACAATGCCATGAAGCGATCATAGCCGGCGAGATCGCCAGGCGAGATGCGCGCCACCTCGCGGCGCATGGCGTCATAATCACCGCAACACTCCAAACAATCGCCGTCGTGAAAGCGGATGCGATAGAACGGGTCGAGAGCTTTGAGGGTGACATCATCCGAGAGCCTGCGGCCACACAGCTCCCACAGCTCTTCCAAGAGAAAGGGAGCCGTGATGATGGTGGGACCGGCATCAAATGTGAAACCATCCTGCCGGAACACGTAGGCGCGCCCGCCTGGCGCATCGAGGCGTTCCAGAACGGTGACGCGAAACCCGCGAGCCCCCATTCGAACCGCGGCCGCAAGTCCGCCAAAGCCGCTCCCGATCACGACCGCATGAGGACGGCTGTCCGTGGACAGGGCGATCGGCCGGGCTCTGGGCGCTCGTGTCAACATAAGATGACATTAAACGCTGTCATTTTGACTTGCGCAAGGGCTATCTCAGACCATCCCGCGGTGATCGTGGCCTTGCCGGGCCTGGTTACTCCGAAACCGCAGCGGCAGCCGACAGCACGTAGGCCGCGAAATCCTCAATCAGCGGCGCGATGCGCTCGGGCGCTTCTTCGTGCGCGAGATGTCCGAGCCCTGTGAGGCGCTCTACGCGAACCCCGCGCACACGGGCCGCCACCTCGTAGGATTCGGCTGGTTGCACTGTGCGGTCATTCGTGCCGACGATCAGCATCAGCGGCACAGCGAGCTCCGGCAAATCGCGCGCAAGGGTATCCAGATCCCAAGCCGCCATCATGGCCAAGGTGCCGGTGACATGGGCTTCCGTCTGAAATAGGCGTGTGTAGGTGTCGATGCTGTCTTGGGGCGGATGGGAGCCGGTTCCGGTCAAAAGCCGTCGCACCGCGTCGGGATCCTGCGCGCGCCACGTCATCAGCCGCGGCACGAACGGTTGCAGAGTCAAGAACTTCGCCAGCGGCGAAAAAAATTTGAACAGCGCACCTTGGAAGGGGAGTAACGCGGCGTTGATACCGACCAATCCGCGCGGTGCAATATGCTTGTCGAGGCACATGCGCACGAGAACCGCAGCTCCAGCGGAATGCCCAACACACACCTGAGGGCGCGACCCAAGGGCATCGAGTAATGCGGCCGTTGCGCGCGCCATACCTGTCATCGAGAGATCGGCCCCCGCGGGGACTTCCGAAAAACCCTGGCCAGGCAGGTCCGGTACGAGCAACTGAAAGTGAGGTGCGAGGAAGGGTATCAGGCCGGAAAACGAATGTGTCGAAGCCCCCGTGCCGTGGAGCATCAGCATTACAGGCCCTGTGCCGATCACCTGAACGTGCCAGCGAACGCCACCAGCCTCGACGAAGCGGCTGGCCTCCCGATGGGGCCACAGTCGGCCATCGATGTCCCAGTCCAGACGTTCCGGCATCGCTTATGCTTTCCCAGCCAATCGCTTCAGACAGAGGGCTTAGCGCTGCGGTCCGCCACGCTCACGCACCACACCGATGTTGGCGGAGCGTACTGCGCCAGAGAGCGCCTCTGCGCTGGCATAGGGCAGCGCGATATACGACGCACCCATGGCCGCAGCCAACCGCTCGGCCTCGGAATTGCGATGGACGGAGCTGTCGATCAATAAAGCCGAGACCCCCGTGGCTGCAAAGTCCTGAGCGGCCTCGACCGCATCCTGCATCGCCGATTGCCGCCCTTGACGGCCGTCGCGCGCGATGTTGGCGCGCCCATCCGTCATGAGCACGACAGACGGCAGTTGACCCTTGCGCCGAACGGCTAGGGCCAGCTCCCGTGCGGTATCGAGAGCGGTGGCCAAGGGTGTGCCGCCTCCGCCCGGAAGCCCTTCGATGTGCCGCCGAGCGCGCGTGAGGGAGCGTGTCGGCGGCAGGAGGACTTCGGCCTTGCGCCCGCGAAATGCGATCAGTGCAACGCAATCTCGCCGCTGGTAGCAATCCGCCAGTATGAGTTCCACTGCCCCCTTCACTTCAGCCATCCGATTGAGGGCCTGGGAGCCCGACGCATCAACGACAAAGATTGTTGCGGTTTCGGACCGATGCTTCAGCTTGCGCACGCGGAAATCCGAGCTGCGCACTTCAATACGATGGGGCCGCGGCAAAATGCTTTCGCGGCTCGCTCGACGCAATCTCTGCCAAGGCGCTGCTGCGCGCAGCGTATCAACGAGAGCGAGGTTGCGCCGCTCGCGCGAGCGCGCCTGGCGACTTCCCAACGGCCGGCCACGTCCGCGTGTGGCGCACGCCGCCCCGGCGCGTCCACCCGACTTGAGGGCCGTGCCCGTTGCGTCGGCCCCCGAGAGCTTGGCCAGAAGGCCGTTCGGGATTGCGGCCGTCGCAGCCGTCAGGATCATCGTCAAGTCTTCATCCAAACGAGGCGTTTCGCGTACATCCTCTGTGCTGGACGGTGGCAATGCGTTGGACTGATCCGGAAGGGGTTGCGCCGGCTCTGCCGGCTCCTCCGGGCGATGTTCGATCGGCAGTCGCGTTGCGCGCGGCGCCAGGACGAGACAGACCGCAGCGCGGACGTCAGCCTCCTCCACTGCGCTGCGGCCCTCGAGTGCTGCATGCGATCGCGCAACCGCAACCGCCAAGCCCGGCGCACGCGCGCTTGACACACCAAGTGCCTCGGCTGCTTGGCAGATCGTCACAATCCAGGTGTCCGCAATCGTCACGACTGGCCGCAACCGGCGCGCCGCCAACATTTGCTCTCTGACCGTCTCGTCGATCGCGATGTCGCAAAAGCGTGCGCCGTCAAGCGACATCCAGATCGCCAACCGGTCAACAAGAGCGGCAGGCGGCGCTTCTTCGTCCGAAGCGCCCTCATCCAGCGCGATCATGCCGAATCGGCTGTCGTGCGCCGCGTGCACGCCATCACGCTCGACGGTGACGCTCGTGCGGTCGAACGCTGAGGCAATGCGGGCAAACCGGGCAGGCTCCAAGCGCTCCGCGCCTGACAGCATCAGAACGCCCCCATCAACATCTGCCAGTAAACCGCGCTCGACAATGGGTCGTCCCGCAGCGAGCGTTGCCGCGAGATCGAGGCCGCCGATCAGACGCTCATCAGGACAGGTGGCCGGGCAACGCCGAACGGGACCCTGTTGCTCTAGTACAGCCTGCGCGAACGACAGCCATGCATCCCGAGCAGCCCCCTGCCGCGCGCGCAGTCTCACGCCTCCGATAGCGTGGGGATCGACGGCCAGAAGCATGGCGATCTGCTTGCCTGCCGACATCAGAGCGGTTTCCGTTGAGCACTCTGGAGCAGACTTTGACATCATATCACAAAGCGCTCGCCTGATCCGCCGAACAGATCGCTGACCGCACGCTCCACGCGCGCGCCGGAATCCGGTCCCGTCAAGGGGCCACGCCGCAGACGGTGGCGCAGCGCCATGGTCGATATCTTGCGCAAGTGCGCATCCTCAACCTCGCTTGCACCCTCGAGCGCCGCGATGGCGCGCCCGGCCCGGACCAATGTCAACTCGCCACGCAAACCGTCCGTGCCGACCTCGACGCACAATTGCGCCGCCCGTTCTAGGATGGCATTCGGTACGCCGACCGAACTGATACGGCTTCGCGCATTTGAGATGAGAGTCCGCAGGCGCTGTTCTTCGCCGGCCCAAGCGGCCGCAAACGCGGCCGGATCGCGCTCGAACGCATCCCGGCGGCGAACAATTTCAACGCGCATCGCAATGTCGGTTGGCGTCGTCACATCGACGGCGAGACCGAAGCGATCGAGAAGCTGCGGTCGTAATTCGCCTTCCTCGGGATTACCCGTACCCACGAGCACGAAGCGTGCCGGATGACGGATGCTCAAGCCTTCCCGTTCGACAACGTTCTCGCCCGATGCGGCCACGTCCAGCAACAAATCGACGAGGTGATCCTCGAGCAGATTAACCTCGTCGATATACAAGAACCCCCGGTGCGCCCGGGCGAGCAGCCCGGGTTCAAAGGCTTTCTCGCCGTGAACGAGTGCCCGCTCCAGATCGAGCGCCCCTACGACCCGATCTTCCGTTGCACCAAGCGGCAAATCGACCACCGGCACGCTCGTCAGCGCGACGCGATCGACGGCACCCGCGTCCTTAGCACCATGCGTGTGACCCTGGCAGCCTGCCGCTGGATCGCAATTGAATGCACATCCGGCCACGACAGGTATCGGCGGCAACAGCGCCGCCAGGGCTCGCACCGCGGTTGATTTGCCGGTGCCTCGATCGCCCAGAGCCAATACGCCGCCGACACTCTGGTCGATAGCCGCGATGATGAGGGCCAGTTTGAGTTCATCCTGACCGACGATAGCGGAGAAGGGATAGAGCGTAGGCATGTGTCTCAATTGTCCAACAGATCTGTTTCATTCCGAGGCAGCGCGGACGCTGAGTGCACTCGCGTGAGTTTGGCTTATCCCCTCGCGATGAGGAAGTCGCGCAGTACGTTCGTCTCCAGTTGCAGCTCGTCCAATCGATACTTGAGAACGTCACCGATACTCACAAGACCAATCAACTCGCCATCCTTGATAACCGGCATGTGACGGAACCTGCGCTGTGTCATCGTGCGCGCAACATGTGCGATGGATTCCTCTGGCGCACATGTTACGACCGACCGCGTCATCAACTGAGAAACTTTCATGCCCAGTAGGGCTTCCCCGTGGGTCGCCAGGCCATTAGCGATGTCGCGCTCGGTGATGATGCCATCGAGGGTGGCGTCGTCGCGCATGACAACCATCGCTCCTACCCCGTCCGCTTTCATGCGCCGGGCGAGATTGAGGATCGTCTCCTCCGCAGAGATGGATTTAACGGCACTGCCCTTGTCCTTCAGGATGTCGGAGACTTTCATGGCATAGCTCCTCTGAAGTTTGCCGAAAATATCGCGATGCCCCGCGTGAGCACCGCGCAGAGCCGACAGGATCTCGGCGCCTTCGCTGGGCCAGATCGAATCTCCCGACACATCGCTTTCGCGCCCTGCCAGTTCCGACAAATCCGCGATGGCAAAAAGCACGCCATCGATCTTGGCCGTTTGAGTAGGAAACCCGACAGCAATAATCGTTTGAATACCGAGGTCGCGGGCTGCCACCGTCCCCTCTGGTGTGTTTTCGAGAACCAAACAATCTTGTGGTTCGACCCTGGCAACCTGCAAGGCGCGCTGATAGAGAGACGCGAGATCGGGCCTGCTGGACCGGGCACCAGGCCGTTGCGCACAATCGCATACCACTTTGACTGCCGAGGCGAGCGTCGTACCGAGGAGGGCGTTCACGAGCCGTTGTCCTACGCCACCCTCGAGCAGGGTCGTCATGACGACGGTTAGTCTTTCGCGTCGCGCCGCGGCAACGGTCTCGCGAACGCCGGGCAATGGATCAACTTCACCTGAGGCGAGTTTGTCCAGCAGCACCGTTGAAAAATGGCGACACATCGCCTCCACGAGTTGTTCGAGATCGTGGGTTTCCGTGGTGTCGGGCAGTTGGTTGCGCACCACGAGTCCGATGCGGTCGCGCCAGGTTGGCAAGACGGCCAGACGTTCATAATCGGCGCGCTTGAGGTTGCCCTTAAGACCCGCCTCGTTCAACACGTGGTTCAGCACGTCTCGCTCGACCTCGTCGACATCGGCAAGGACCCCATCGGCGCGAATGATGAGCGCCTGCAATGTCATGGGGCACCCCCTGGCGTCCCCTCAGCGCTGCCAAGTCCCCATTGTGGATTTCCAGCGCGCCACGATGCGAACCGGAAAACAAGATCGGCAATGTGCGCAAGGAGTGCCATCGCCAGACAGAAGGCGGCCGCAAACCAATCTGCGCCTGTAAGAGCAGAACGCACGGCCAGCAGCAAAAAGCCGCCGGCCGCAAGATTAGGGAGGAGCGCAAGAAATGGGGGACCGATTCCGGTCGTGCGCTTGAACAGCCAAAGCGCGAGACACTCGAGCAGCATCAGCCCCAGAATAATGTCGACGATGCGACCGCTTTGGAAGAGTTCATCCATACCGACCCGCGCTTCTCCGACCGCGAGACCCCCGCGTTCGGTACCGCCACATTTGCATTGAGCCCATCATGGCGGGACAATCCCGCACAAGTGGGCCAAATCTTTGAAGAAGATACGCACGTGCGCTGCAGGCTTTGCGCGCACGAGTTCCTTGTGCATGTAGGATTGCCAAGTGAGCTCTTGGACATCCTTGTCCCGGCAGATGTTGACGAAGCGCTCGCGGCGATTGTCATCGCGATACCAGAAGTGCTGCATCATACCGAGAACCCAGAACACGGTTCCGTGGGCCTTCATGAACTTCTTACGCGCCAGAGCGAGGTCTCGCGCATCTGACGTATGGAGAAAGCGGTCCACCGCCTGAGCCGCCAGACGCCCCCCATACATGGCGTAATAGATGCCCTCGCCCGAGGCCGGGGCCACGACACCTGCCGCATCTCCAGCCAGCACGACATCGCGGCCGTTGTCCCAGCGCTTGCGGGGTCGCAGTGGAATAGGTGCGCCCTCGCAGCGCACAGTCTCGCATCCATCGAGCCCCGTCGCGACCCGTAAGTCACCGACGGCCTTACGCAGCGAGAACCCTTTGTTCGCCGAGCCTGTTCCGATACTCGCGGTATCGCCATGCGGAAAGATCCAGGCATAGAAGTCGGGCGACAGGCGCCCATCGTAGTGAACATCACAGCGGGCCGGCTGGTATTGATCCTTGTTGATACTCGCCGGACTGCGAATAATCTCGTGATAGGCAAACACGAACGAAGGCCGATCGGCAGCCAGCATCGTCTGCCGCGCGACGAGGGAATTGGCACCATCAGCGCCGATGACAGCGCGGGCGCGCACCGACGTTTCTTCATAACTGCCGCCTGCTCGCGCCGTACGGTAAGTGATGAGCGCCACACCATCGGCGTCGCGTTCCAACCGCTCGAATGTTGCCGACCGCACTTCAGCGCCATGCTCGCCCGCTCGGGCGCGCAACCAGGGATCGAACGTTTCCCGATCGACCATGCCGACAAAACCACCGTTGATAGGCATGTCAGCGATTTTGGCTGTCGGAGAGACGATGCGGGCGCTGGAAATGCGCGCCACGAGCAAGTCATCAGGGATATTGAAATCCGCGATCAACCGCGGTGGGATAGCACCCCCACACGGCTTGATGCGTCCCTCTCGATCCAGCAGCAGCACACGGTGGCCTGCGTCTGCCAAATCCATGGCGGCGGTTGCCCCGGCTGGTCCGCCCCCCACCACCACGGCATCGTAGGTCTCGATCCGGTTCATCTGCCCCTCGTCACATACGGTTTTCTAGCGGTACGATGCCTGCTGGGAGACTGGGCTCAGCCGGTGTCGGCCGAACCGCGGCCTGATGCGGGATAGCTGCGGCCGCAAGCCTGGCGGAGATGAGGAACAACACGGCCTCCAGCGCAAAAACGATCGTGAAAGCCGGCCCCGGCGCGACGCCGAACTGGCGGATGATGTCAGCACTTACAGCACCGAAAAACCCGCCGAGACCAAATGCGATCGCCTGCGCGGCGCCCCACATTCCCATCCGCACGCCCTCGCGTTGTGCGCGACCTTGTCCAGCAAGACCCATCATCGTTCCAATCGCCGCGACAGCGAACGCGCCGTTGGCGAGCCCAAGCAGGAATACGGTGTGGGACAGTGGCCAGTCGGGGGCCGAGATGCCCGCAAGCACAAGCCCGGCGAGCGTGATCGCCGATGCAATGCATCCACCTATGGTCCACGCCCTGAGCGTGCCAAAGCCAAGTTTCCCGTTGGCGCTCAATGCGACCAGGATCATGCCGGCGAACACGCCCGCGTGCTGGACACCCGACAATTTCGTCGACTGACCGGGTGTCATCGCAAAGGCGATCCCCGCGAAGGGTTCAAGTATAAGATCCTGCATGCTGTAGGCGAGCATGGATATGAAAACGAAGATCGTGAATTGCCGCGCCTGAGGTTCACGCCAGACTTCAGCGAGCGCTGCCATGAACGGTTGCGCAGCAGCAGCACAAGAAGAAGAAGAACCTGCGCTCTCAGGCGCAGCACGATTGTTCTCAGAGGGGCTCATCGACCCACCGGCGACATGCTCCACGTTCCACAGCGCAACGACCGCCAAGACGAGCGCAGCCAGGCTCACCACCGCTGTCACCGCAACGAGGCGCGTGCTCGAATAGGGATCGAGATGATGCCCCGCCGTGATGGTCGTCACGACGAACCCCGCAATCATCATGAGCCAAACGATCGTTGCGGCGGGGGCTCGACGCTCAGGTGCCACGCGGGTTGCCAGCAGCGCCAAGAGATTGGTTCCCGCCGCGCCGACACCGATACCAACCAACGTGAAGGCGAGCGTGGCCAACAGCAGACCCGCCGTCAGATTGACCTCCATAACTGCAATTGCAATGGCAGCACCAACCCCGCCGGTCGCCAGCGTTGACATTCCAAATAGGATCCACGGCGTGCGGCGCCCGCCTGTGTCTGAGCCGTATCCCCAGCGCGGGCGCAGAAACTGCAGAGCATAGTGAAGGGCAACGAGTGCGCCAGGCAGCATGGCTGGCAACATCAATTCAACCACCATCACG
Organism: Pseudomonadota bacterium; assembly: GCA_021813195.1. The sequence continues at coordinate 2,216 of JAKALI010000011.1, read as the reverse complement.
CGATTCATGGTGGAGGTCGTGAGGACAACGATGGCACCCAGCGCCGTCTGCACGAGCCCCAATCGCACGATGCCAAGCCATCCGATGGCATTCGGCGCGTGAGCCGCGTCACTTGGATGGGATGCTTTTTCCATCAATTCTGTATCCTTTGCATCATCCTTTGCATCGGCCTGGATCATGACAGCAGGACCGCATCGGGACGGATCGCAAATGCGGCCACCATCATGCCCGAGACATAGAGCGTAATACCGGTCGCGTTGTACCAGGGTGCGAGTTCGCGGGGTGCGCGCAGGAGGCGTGTCATCAATCCGATCTGACCGAGCAGAACGGCTGCCACCAGCACAGCGTGGCCATAGTGCCCCCAGGCTACCAGCAACAGCGCGACGACCATCTGGGGAACGGCCATGACAATACAGGCCAGTCGCGCCGCACGTTCTGCTCCCAATTGCACCGGCAGCGAGCGCACACCCATGCGGACGTCGCCCTCGATGGACTTGAAGTCATTGAGCGTCATGATGCCGTGCGCGCCAATGCTGTAGAGCAAGGCCAGAGCGACGACTTCGTAGCCGGGAAACGCTGAGGACATGACGAGCGCGCCAGTGAACCACGGCAATCCCTCGTAACATAGGCCAACGGCCGCGTTGCCCCACCAGCCATTGCATTTCAAGCGCACCGGTGGCGCACTATAGGCCCACGCGAGCGTGAGACCGAGCGCTGCGGCTGCGAAACCCCACACTCCCAACAGGGTCGAGACTGCAAGGGAAAGCATCGTCCAGAGGACAGCGATATGTAGCCCCATGCGTCCAGGAATACGGCCAGACGGTATTGGCCGGTTGGGTTCGTTGATGGCGTCAACGTGGCGATCATACCAGTCGTTCACAGCCTGGCTCGTCCCGCACACGAGGGGACCTGCCAACGGAATACCGACGAGCACCAAATGCCAGGGACCCGCTCCGAAAGAAAATCCGGACGAAACCACGCCGCACGCCAAAGCCCACATCGGCGGGAACCAGGTGATCGGCTTTAAGAGCTCGATCACGGCCAGCGGATCAAATCGCGACGCTGTCACAACGGGCGTAGCCATAGCGGAAACGCTACGCCTGACACTTCATACTGTCAATTTAGAATTACAGTTTCCCGCGCTGATCATGAGAAGACCGCCAACCATGGCAGTCATACGATCCGCTGCTGTGTAAACGAGCGCTGGCCTGCGTTCTAAGCAGCCAAGCACGAGGACCAGACGTTGTCAGAATGGACGAACCAACGCGCTCAATCGTCGTTGGCAGTGTCAAGATCGCCAAGCCCATGACGGCGCAGCTTGGAGTAGAGACCTTGGCGGCTCAGTCCCAGAATTTCGGCGGCCGATGCCCGGTTATCGTTTGTCAGCTCGAGGGCAGCCTCGATGCACAAACGCTCGATCATGTCCGTGGACTCGCGCACAAGATCCTTGAGCGGAACCCGGCCGACCAACTCTGTCAGCTGCTCCACCGAACGTGGCTTCATCCGCTGGCCGTTCATCTCGGCATCTGGACGCTTCAGCACGCTGCGGATGGTGAACCCGTAACACGGCTGCTCACCCGCCTGAACGGCGACCGCAGAGACCTCGACATCCTCGACGCCGCCATATTCGCCGCGCAGTGCCGTTGCGAAATTGCGGACTTGCCCGGTTTGCTTGAGGCTCTTTATTAGCACATCGACATCGACGGGGTGCCGACCGAGCCAGCGATCGATTGGCTCGTCACGCACTTGTTGCTCCGTTGCCATCTGGGTCAACTCGACGAACGCCGCATTCGCCGACAGGATCCGGCGATTGACATCCGTGACGACGAACCCGTCAGGCAGCTTGGCAATGACGTCGAGCAGGCTCGAACGGGACTTGAGCCACGCCGAGGCCCCGGACGCCGTGGGAACAAGGCGGATCAGAATGTTCGTGGCAGCGTCCTGCCGGAACAGGGCTGCCGATGCGACAACCTCCAAGCCGCTACCGTCCACATTCACGCGAATATCGTCGGCCCGGCCAGCCGCCACGAGGGCCGCCAACCATGTATTGGCGCGCGCCATGCCGTCGGCATCGAAGAGCTCGGGTAGTGGACGGCCCGCGATCTTCTTGTGATTGCGGCCGAAAATCTTGGCGGCAGCGGGATTGGCTTCCAGAACACGCAGGCTCGATCCATCCAACACGAGCACAGCCTCGCTGGAGAGCTGGAATAACAGCC
>JAKALI010000406.1 GCA_021813195.1 Pseudomonadota bacterium | reverse complement strand
CGCGTTTGACGTGGATCGCATTCCATGGCCGCTCGTCCTCCACGTCCGCGATCATCAGCGCCGATTCCGCGCACCGACAGGCGAACTCGTGCAAGATTGCCGTGCAGTCCACGACGCGGACATACCGGCGCACCGATCCAACGGATTTGTCGGCGCCGTGAATCACCGCGCCGCTCAGCGTGACGCGCGCGGCCACGGTTGGTGCTGTGGCGTAACCGAGCGCATCGAGCGCCCGAGCCGATGCGTGGAGACCATGAGCACACATGACAATCGGTCCCTCCACGCGGTGCGTGACGCCTTGCGCGATCACTCGGCAGTCGTTGTGACCAAGCTGCCCTGTTGAGAAGTGCCATCCAGTCCATAGTTTCTTTGTCATTACCAGCACCCCGCATAGATGAGGCCGAGACCTAGTGCTGTGGCTAGCGCCAGTCCGATCGCGACGCTCCACCTGTGCAGCTCATACCAGCGGTCGGACACGCGGTGATACTCGTAGGGCTTCATAGGCGATGCTCCAGAATGCCGACAGTGCCTTCACGCGACCATAGATACATTTCGCGCCGGTGCGATCCGATGTCCATCGCTTGCCAGAACTCGCACGGGCCATCAGTCCCGTTGACAAAGATGGGTCTGATTTCCAGATCGCCAGAATCCAGGCTGAATGATCCACGGTGGTGCGGCTGACAGAGTTGGATCATACGATCCGCCGTGCTGCGGTCGTTCGCCGGATTGCCGCCCATACTCTTGTGGGCCAAGTGCGCGATTTCGAGATACGTTCGCACCTTGCATCCAGGCCAGCGGCAATAGCCGCGACACGCCAGGCTGTCCCGCTTGCGGGCCTTGGCCTTCTCAGCCTTCTCGTGCGTCTTGGACTGCGCGCGTTTCGATTGACGCGCCGCACGGGCACTGCCGCGTTCGGGTTTCGGGAAGCCGCCGACATGCTGGAGGTCAGCCATTAGCGACCACCTTCCCGGCCGAGCACATCAGCAAGCTGAGCCAGAGAATCAGAAACACGGCTGCCAGCTTCGATCTCGTGACGTTCGTTCAACTGCGACCGCTTGGTTGAGTAGTAGGCTGTTTCCAGCGTGTCGGATTCTCTCGCGGCCTCATAGAGCGCAGAGTTCATCCGCCAGTGACAGGTCGCGTATGCGTCCAGCGCCGCGTCGACACGCTTACGAGCTGCCAGCGCCACACTCACAGACCGGCGCAACTCACGCAAGGTTCCTCGCTTCATCAACGTCGCCATTACGCGGCTCCTTGCTTCGCTGGCATCGGCACAATCGAGAGCGACCCCACGCAGCGGGCCTCCGTGTCCGGCTCCTGATGCACCTTGAGTTGCACCATCTGCGGGCCGACCTTCACGGCGTGGATGAGTTCGCAGCACTCGCGGCAGCGGACATACAGCGCGGCGGTCATGCGACACCCGCCCACGGCACGCGCACGGTTCGATTCGAGCCGGGACACGGCGTATCCGCATTCGGCGAAGCGTGCAGTTTGATCATGGCGGCCGTGAGCACCACCGTGGCAGATACGCGCTGCTGGCACACCGGGCACGTCACGACGACATAGAGGATGTTCGGGGCGCTCATGCGATAATCCCCATCCACCGCGCTAATCGCGCGGTGGCCGTGACGTCATGGCGCAATGAAGCCTCCAGTCCTGCCCAGTCCTGTGTTTCCAGCACGCTGGACTCGTCGGCCCCGCTCAGCGGCTTGACGAGATCGGTCCAGCCGAGCCGACGCGCGTAGAAGCCGAGGGAGTGTGCGGAGATCGCGCCGTGATGGCTCAGCCGGTCGAATAGGTCGATGTGCGGCGTGCGGTAGCGGTCCAGGTTGATCTGTGGAACCGGCAGCCCGAGATACTGGCAACGGCGGATCAGCACGGGCCAGTCGAACTTGAGCGCGTTGAAGCCGATCAGGACGGTGTTGGGGCGGATGTCTTGCAGCACTTCGGCCAGCAGGTCGCGCTCTGTGACGCCGCCGGTCGCGCACTTCACGATCATCGACGCGCCGTCCATGTTTGATCCGATGCCGGTGATCTGGCAGAGGTCCGGGTCCAATCCCGCGCCGTCAATCTCGGCGGAAATCTTCGCGCCAATCTGCGCTTGCTGCTTGTCGGCGTCCTTCGTGCCCTTGCGCGGCCTGGGCGTGTCGATGTAACTCGCCACGTCTGGCAAGGGGGCCGTACTGATGTCACAGATGAGGTAGTCCGTGAGCGTGGCCATGACTAGAACGGGATATCGTCGTCGTTCGGCGCCGCCACAGGTTCGTCGTCCCGATCACTGACAGAATCTTCGGTCGGCTTGCGGTCGCAGATCCGCACGTAGTCGCCGGTCGGCATGGGCTTGGTCATCCCGCGCATCAACGGAGAGACCGTCGCCACGTTCGCAAACGTGCCACCCTTGCTGCCGGACTTGTGGATGACATTCAGGATGCACGGGACGCCGATCAGTTTCTCGACATCAAACCCTTTGCGCTCGTCCTCAGTGAATGGCCGGCCGCGCCAAGATTCCAGGTCGTGCCGGAGAACCGCTTTGTCGGACAGCGAGAGCGTGTAGCGTTTCCTTACGAGAAATGGGCGACCGTCCGCCATCGGTTCCGCGGACTCCCAAACCGCTTCGATCTTGTGTTGCAGCTTCGGCGTGCCGTCCTCGTTAGGGAATTGGGTGTTCTCAATTAGCCCGAGATCCACCACGTCCACGCAGACCGCCGCTTGACTGCCCGCTGGGCACGGCACAAACGCTGCCGCACCTTCCTTTGCGATGATCGCCATGCTAGTTCGTCTCCTTCTCTGCCGCTAGGGTCATGTAGTGATCGAGCCGTTCCTGTTCACACGCGGGACAGGTCCAATCGCGGTCGCACCCATCGCGCCGGGAGCAGACGTAGTAATCGCCGCAGTGATCCGCGCAGAAGTGTAGATGCTTGGGCGCGTGCGCGTCAATCCGTCGGGCGAACTCCGCGAATAGCCGTTGCGTCTCTGGCGTGAACACTGACAAATCAGCCATCTGCGGTCCTCTCTGTCCTGCGAACGGTGAACCTTGAATCGGGCGGGGTCATGCCCTTGGCCTGTCGCGTTGTCAGTCAGCCCTTACGGCTCGCCCGCGATCAGTGACTCCCGCCCGAACTGAATTGACCTAGGAGCGACACGCTCCGATCTGACATCCCCTGCTTCCCAGTAGGCTCGCGAGGCTCAACGCTCTTTGATGTCGCGTCCCACCCAGGGCACACCAGAGCTTCGGTCAAACTTGAAATACCTTCCGAGCCGCCTGGTCCAGCGCATTCGCATAATGTGTTTCGAGATACCAGCCCAGCGACAAACCAGCGCCGGCCGCGAGTGTGACCACTAGCAGGAAGTCAGCCACGCAGCACCGCCTCTCTCACGATGTATCCAAGGACGCAGCCCATCAGGAACCAGCAGACCCACGAGAGCACGACCATCAGCGTTGATTCGTTGGCGCGGGTCATTTCTTCCCCTTCGGTTTGTCGTGGTAGTCACTGTCCGCGCACTTCTCGCGCAACACCTTCACCATGAGCTGATAAGCCGTGAGCAGTTTCCGCCGCGGCTTCCAGCAGTCGCGCCGCTCTTGGAAGTTCGCCACGCGCTGCACCTTGACATCAGCGTATGGACACGCGCCGCCCTTCGCCCACGCCGTTTCGGCTTCGCCGGTCCAGATCGTTGCGCCGGTCATCCGGTTCGTAATGGTTCGCGTCATCGGTCACCATCCGCATCTTTGAGCGACTGCTTGCCGTCATGGAGGATTCGCCAGCAGCCGACCACGACGGCGAGGGCCATCAGCACGAAGACGAGCGCGAAGACGAGCAGGAGGCCGGTCACTTCGCACCGCCAATCGGCCCATACCGCTTCTCCACCAACACGCGGGAGTACTTGTGCTTGCCCACGCGATAACGAGGGGCCACGAGTAAGTCATTGAACGCGCCGGCCTTCTGGTGCACTTGGAATGTGCGCGGGGCCATCTTGGAGTTCAGCACGGCGCGGAGTTCGGAGGGGCTGAGGAGGAGGCCGGGCATCAGCGCACCCGAATCCGCGACATCATCGGCGCGGACGACTGACACTGCGGCGGGAGTTCCCAGCAGCCGTAGATCCACCACTGCCAGTCGCCAGAGGTCAGTCCGCTGCACTGCTGAGGGCAGGCGACCACGGTCTGATGCGCCACCGCGCCGTTCAACGGCAGCGACAACGCGAGGACCGCAAACACGCCCACGATGATTCGACCGAGACGCTCACGCATGACGCTGCTCCTGATGCGGCTGCCGGTGTAATCGAGCGCGCGCCATGCGGAGCCGCTGCCCCACGCGCACGGACTTCGGGATGCCGACGCGCTCAGCAAGGGCGACGGCGAGTTCTTGGAGGACCGGCACCGGGAGCGCGTCCAGCCGTTTCAGCGTGGACTGTTCGATGCCGTCGAGCTGCCGGGAGAACTGGCCATGATCAAGGCCCATGTCGACCGACGCGGCTTTGATCGAGTACTGCGCGCGCGTGATCGCTGTCCGCAGATCGCGGCCGATGGCGCAGACGATCAGAATGGCCGTGAGTTCAAGCAACACGGAGCACTCCGCGCCGGACTAACTCAGCCTGCGCTTGATCGCTCAGATTGAGCGTGAAGCCCTCCCGTTCCCTGATCGCGTTGATGGTGCCGCCCCTGATCGCGTTGACGGTGCCGCCCGTGATCGCGTTGACGGTGCCGCCCCAGATCGCGTGGACGGTGCCGCCCGTGATCTCGTTGACGGTGCCGCCCCAGATCGCGTTGACG
>JAKALI010000405.1 GCA_021813195.1 Pseudomonadota bacterium | reverse complement strand
GGGCCAGAAAAATCGGCAGCCTTCCTCAGCGTCAAAGACGAACTCGGCGTAGAACTGCATCGGCGATGGGCGTGCCTCATGGCGATAGCAGCGCGGCGCCATTGGGCAATCCTCGTTGATGCACATGGCTACATCAGGGCACATCACTAAATTCCCTATATCTGTTTTTGTGAGCAACTAGATAAGCCTCATGCGCTTTTTGGGCGGTTGGGTAATATCCAACGTATTTGTTGCCGCATTGAGCCATATATGGATTTGTTTTATTTATATTAGGAACATAACAAACTCCCCTTGGAAGCAGACGGCATTTCGTCAACGCGCGGCATACATTTTGCTGACGGTTGCAAATGCGCAAATTACCAATTCTATTGTCGGACCTATTGCGGTTTATGTGGTCAATTTCTCCCACGGGCCACGATTCATAATACAAAAACCAAATAACTCTATGCGACATAAGCCTGTGTCGTTTGCCAGCAAACGTAATGCCCATCATTTTATATCCGTTACGAGACATAAATTCCGCACGGGTACCTGCCACAGCCCTTTTATTAGTTCTTTTCCAAAAGAGATTCCCCTCCTCCGAAAATTCGACACGTTCTTTGATATATGCACCAAGTAGAGTGAGCGCGTCAGGCATCGAGCCGATCTCCCGACGCCATCGCGGCATCTGCTCGGCTCACGGCATCACCATGCACATGGCGCTGATGGGCGTCCATGTCGGGAAGCCCATCCGTTCTTGCCGATGGCTCTCGGCGACAAGCTGCTGGCGGATGTGCAGGCAGCGCGCGCGGGACATCTCGGCCTCGGTGACGTGCCGCTGCGGGTGGCAATGCACGCATGCCCAGACGACGAGCATCATGACGCGGGTCATGGGTCGTCCCGCAGCAGCGCGAGGATGGCGTCGGCGATCTCAAGTGTGAGGCGCCGACACGGGCACTCACGGTTTATGCAGTCGTCGGATGACTCTGCACCGAGATGATGAAAACACCCCCCTGCGTCCTCGGCCAAAATGCGTTCAGCGACCCCCGCGATCTCCTCCCGCGTCACGCTCGGCGCGCGGCGGTTCCAGGCGGCTTCAAGTGCGCACCGCCACGCCTCCGTTTCCCACTCTCTGACAGTCCGGTGCGGGGACGCCTCACGTAACCGCACTTCGTGGAAGGCCGCACGCGCTGCTTCGACCATCTCCTCCGTCACCACGATCTCACTCATCCTGTGCCTCCATGATCGCGCGGAGCTTGGTGGCTAGACGGGCGGCGCACTCGGTGGGGCCAACTCCCCAAACTGGAACGCCAGCAATTGACAACACACGGGCGCGCCAAGTTGTCCACTCGTTCTTGTCCGATAAGTAACCGTGAATCTCACAAATGTCGCCCGGCAGCGCCGCCTGGGCGTCGATGCTGGTGGTATAACAAGGGACAACAATCAAACGATTAGTGCCGTCCTGTTGCCGTTGCCTCGTTTCGTCCACTTCGCAAAGTTTGCCTGTTGCGGTGTGGACATAACTCCATTTTACGCGCGTTCTGCCAGGAGCGCATGCAAGCCAAACATCGGCGTCCAACTCTCGCCCCGTCTCTCCTCGTTCCACCCGGTCGATAAGCGCGGCGAGCGCGTTGCGATCAATCGGCATTGGGACCTCCCAGCACGTCCGGCGCTGCGATACTCCAACGCTTGCCTGATCGCGCTCGATTAACAGTTGATCGAGAAACACCAAGTCTGCGAGCTATGGATGCTCCAGATTCAGAACTGACGCGAATTTCGACGACCAACTGCTCGGTTAGTTTTGCTTGACCATTTTTCGATCCATAAGCACGTCCACCTACTACAGCAGGAAGAGGCGTCTCGGCCCGATGGCATTTTGCACAAATCCACTCGACATCTAGAGGCTTTGAATAGTCGCGGTGATGCGCTTGCACGTATGCCCTCCCATCTTTTGTGTTTTGAGCAAGGACGCCGCATCGCTCACAACTATTCGGGCGTATAAGATCACCGCGCTCAATGGCAGATCGGACAATTCTATAGGCTTGTTCTGGCTTCATCCCAAAACGTCCTCGCAAGCATCGACCATAGCAGACCAGACGCGCGGGACCGCAGCATCATCCACTGGCTTGCCAATCCCGAAAATGACGGCGCTCGTTCCCATCGAGACCATCTCCTCCGTCGCCTCCACCGGCACGATCTTGAGCCCGAGTTCGCGGAGCTTGGCGGAGAGGGCGCGGCGGTTATCGGCCCCGATGGTGGCGTCTATAGCCGCGCGGGTTTCAGCAGGGGTCATGGCATCTGTTCCTCCGGCACATGAGCCGCTGCGCGTTCGGCGCGGATGACGCGCTGGAAGACCGCCGCTGCATCAAGCAGCCGCATTTTGGCATCCCACTCCTTGTCCGCATGCACGCGCAGCGCGAGCGTGGGGTCGACGTAGTAGGCGCGATCGAGTTGCCGCCGCATGCTCTCGCGAAGATCAGTATAATCGAAACTGTCGAGAATCTGCGCGGCAAATCCGATGGCGTCGAAAGCGGGTTTCACGTCGTTCATGGCGTCTCAACCCTCCCCCGCACCGTCGGAGGCTCGCTGGAGAGCGGGATGTCGGCGATGACGGTGGCGATGACTGGCGGCGGATCGCTGTTGAAGTCCACCCCGCTCCCGTTCCGGTCGAGTGTCCAATGGACGCCCACCGTTTTGCTGCCATAACTGTGCACCGGAATCCGCACCCGCACATGCCCCTCGGGCACCGCGTCGGGCTGCGGCGGCGTGACGTAGCCGGCGGTGATCAGGGCGTCGAGCACACCGGCAGCCGCATACGGCCCGATTGATGAGCGGACGTTGATGGCTCGCAGCGCGCCTTCGCGCCATTCTGCTTCGGTGGTCATTCCGGTTTCTCCTTGATGGGAAGCGCCGCGATGCCAGCGGCGATATTCTGCGCCACTGCGTGGCCAATGCTTTTGGCTTCTTCGCTCATGTGATCCCATGCAACATCGGGATGGATGCGGTGCAGCCCATCGCTGAACATCTGGGCCTCCTGCGCGGCACCCTGGCGCATCTCCCGCTGCCCGCGCTGGTAGGCTGCGGCCTCGCGCTCGGCGATCTCGGCCGGGGTGATCACCGGGGCGATGTAGATCCACCCAGCGGAGGTCAGGCCATCAACGCTGCTTCTACCTCCGCAGTCCTCCCACACGGATAGATGCGGAACCCATTGTGCCAGCACTGGTTTATTCCATGGCGGGTTTATGAGATGCCACCACGCTTTATCCCGCCACTCCTCCGGCGGCTCGCAGCGGTTCGGGGTGTCGCTCATCCCCCCACCTCCACATCGCGCCACTCCTCGGCCCCGGCGGACGAGCGCCAGAGTTGCTGAAGTGTAGGCACCAAAATCTTCCAGCCGCCGGAGCCCGGATAGGGTTTCTTATACCACCGCAGCCGCATCGTCGGCTCCCACGTCTCGGGCTCTGGCTGCGCCACTGGCGCCAGCTTGCCGTCGGCGGCGAGCTTGCGGGCGGCTGCGACAAGCGCTGCCCTGTCTTGGGGAAATTTCCGCGCGTTGATGAGCGCCCCGGCCTTGTCGCCGTCGTTATACCACCCGGCCAGCAACTCCGCCGCGAGTGCGATCTCGGTGTCCTCGGTGAGTTCGGGCATCAGAATGGCACCTCATCAAGTTCCGTGACGCGCACATCATCTTTTTTGTACGAAGCGATGGCGCGGAGAACGAAGAAGGTGGCATTTGGCTCTAAGCGAGCGAGCCGCTGACTCTCTGCGCGCGCGGCGGTTTCGCTGTGGTGCTTGTAGGTCGGCGCTCGGCCATCTGGATTCCACACCATCCAGAAGACATATTTGTCGTCGATCATCACGCATCCTCCTCAGAACGGGATTTCATCGTCGATATCGGCTGGCTCGACTTGCGGCTTTCGTTCGGCGCGCGGCGCATCGGCGCGTTCCTCTTCCGGCACCAGCACCAGCGACGCGCCCCAGCGTCCGAGCACGATCTCGGTAGCGTATCGCTTGTTGCCGTCCGGCGCAGTCCACTCGCGCGTTTGCAGGGCGCCGATTAGCTCGATACGGTCGCCCTTCTTCATCTGACGCGCAGCATTGATATGCTGTTCGGCGAAGGACGAGATCGAGTGCCATTCGGTTCTCTCGCGTTTCTCGCCCGATTTCTTGTCGGTCCACTTCTCGGATGTGGCAACGCGCAAGCTCATAACGTCGCCCCCGTTGGCGAGCGTGCGAAACTCCGGGTCGCGGCCCAGGCGCCCGCGCAAACGCACCGTGTTGATGTCGCGCCAGATTGGAATTTCGTCGCTCATGTATCAGGTCTCCATCGTGGCATTGTCGGCAACACGGTCGGCGGCGTTCTGTTCGGCATCGGCAACCAACTGATGTAACTCGGGGTATTTCACCCGCAGGCGCGCCAAGTATTTCACTACCTGCGGGTCCGCGCTAATGGCGCCTACGTCGTCGATGGTGGCGGCTTCCTTGTAGCGCGCCACGGTTTCCTGCGTCCAATCCGCCGCCATGTCGCGGCCGGATGTGTTGCCGCTGCTAGACGTTCCGTGCGCCATATCCGCCACCGCATTGGGCGTAGGCGACGTTGATTTCTGCGGCGCAGGCGGCGCATCGCTGCCGGCTTCGAGCCACGCCAGAATCTTGCGCCCGGTTTCCTCGCTGATGGTATCGAACCAGCCATCGAACATCGCCGTGCGGTCCTTGCTCGCCTTGGCGACGTGGTTCTCGGCAATGTCCATGACGATGGTAAACTCATATTCGAGCCCGTCGCGCTGGACAGGTGCGAG
>JAKALI010000404.1 GCA_021813195.1 Pseudomonadota bacterium | reverse complement strand
CTCACAGCGACCATCAGCGCGTCCGCGCTACAACTGCATCCGCGTTGCCTGGTGATTGCTGACGAGGCGGCTGCCGCGCGGCTCGCAAACCGCAACTACTACGACTTCGTCTTCCTTAACGAGCCAGAATGGGCGCCTTACAGGGAACCAGGCTCATAGATTGACCTGATCACACACTATCCCGGCATTCCTGCGAGTGCTTGGCCCAGGCCCCTGTGAATGCATAGTCACCGCACAGCCGCGTCGAGCGCTCCGACCTGCCAGCGCTCACCGGCGCCGCGCACCGTATCCCCAGCTTTCCCTCTCATAATCCCACCGTCAACGACACAATCCAATTGCTGCGCCCTCCTGCATCGTCTTAGCAATGCCACTCTAAGCATTCGCTATCTGCCATTGCTCGCTCCAAAGCCGCCAGTCCACTTCCGGCTCCAAATGCCCAAAATATGAGATGGATGGTATGCACCAACCCAGTCATCCCGCCTTTTTAGCAAGATCCTGAAAGCGGACCTCACTAAGACCGGAAGGTTATGGGTTTGAGCAGTCGGCTCCGCGCAAACTATCGCTGCCCGGCCGCAATGGTGCCGATCATGAAAGGCGACGATTGCGGGCTAAGCATCAGTGGTCATGATTGAGTTCATGCGAGCCTGCGCAGCGCTACTCATTTCTAGGTAGGGCCGAAGTTAGCGACCAAGCGCTCAGTTCAAGGAAATTGGCTACCAGGCAGTATCAGCGCCTTCACCGGCCAAAGGCGTGCCACGTGTGAATTTACATGGCCAGGACGCCGACCAGCAACACAGCCGACTGATTAAGGGCAGTTTCATAAGGTAGCACCATCGATCCGCACCAGCCGGAACTTCGTTGATTCAGGTCATTTATGGGGGAACCTGCGCAATTTAGCATTGCGCTATAGAAAACTTGGTCGATCAACGAAGGGGTGACAACTCATCGTGCAACTAACCTTGCACGGGATGAGGGTGCACCACGGAGGTGTCCTTGAAGTTGCACCTTACGCACAGTTGGAGATGGGCGGTCCTAATCCTATTGCTGAGCGTCGCTCTCGCATACGGAGGGTGGTTGGCAATCAAGCCTATCGGGCTGCCGAAGAACGTAGCGGCCGGGAATGGTCGAATAGAAGCCGTAGACGTCGATATAGCTACGAAATTACCGGGGCGTGTGAAGGCTATCCTGGTCCAGGAAGGTGATTTTGTTACCACAGGGCAAGTGCTGGCCGAGATGGATACAGCGCAACTCAACGCTCAGTATCGCCAAGCCGAAGCCGAGTTGAAACGTGCAATAATCGAGGTTCAGACAGCACAGAGCCTCGTAACGCAACGAGAAGCTGAACGCATGTCAGATGCTTCTCTTATTGCCGAGCGCGAGGCACGGCTCCGGGCCGCACAAGAGCGTCTTGACCGCTCAGAGAATTTAGCCCCGCATGGCGGCGTTTCCCGCCAAACCCTCGATGATAACCGCGCCGACGTCCTAGCGGGCAGAGCCTCAGTCAGTGCCGCAGAAGCTCAAATCGCAGCGGCCAACGCGGCGATCGGAACAGCGAGATCCCAGGTCGCTTAGAGGGAGGCCGCAGTCGATGCCGCGCATGCCGCAATTCAAAAAATCAAGGAAGACATAGCCGACAGTACGCTGACGGCTCCCGTTGATGGCCGGGTGCAGTATCGCATTGCTCAGCCCGGCGAAGTACTTCCGGCGGGTGGACGGATACTCAACATAGTCAATCTTAGTGACGTCTATATGACGTTCTATCTCCCAACGAACCAGGCTGGGCGGGTCTCGCTTGGCTCTACCGCCCGGATCGTTCTCGATGCCGTGCCCAATTACGTAATTCCAGCCACGATATCGTTCGTCTCGGACGTGGCACAGTTTACGCCAAAGACTGTCGAGACGGCCGACGAACGCCAGAAGCTGATGTTCCGCATCAAGGCAACACTGCCTCCCGCGCTACTCAAAAAGTATATCCGCGAAGTGAAAACGGGGCTGCCCGGCGTGGCCTATGTACGCCTCGACCCGAAAGCGCCGTGGCCCGCCTTTCTGAACCGTGACCTGCTGCAATGACTCCGGGGCCATGGGAATCGTCAGGATCGTCCAGCAGCGCGCCCATCGTCGCTTTACTGCGCGGCGTCCACCTGTCCTATGGCAAGGCACGGGCGCTCAAAAACATTGATCTTGACTTTCCCGCAGGACGGCTGGTGGGTCTGATTGGACCCGACGGCGTCGGCAAATCCAGCCTCCTTTCTCTGATTGCCGGTGCCCACGTCATCCAGGCGGGCCGAATCGAAGTGCTCGGCGGTGATATGGCTTCGGCTGCACACCGACGGGCCAACTGCCCACGGATCGCCTACATGCCGCAGGGGTTAGGCAAAAACCTCTATCCGACCCTCTCGGTATTCGAGAACGTCGATTTTTTTGGCCAGCTGTTCGGGCATAACCGCACGGAGCGCGAGCGGCGGATTACGACGCTGCTTGCGGGTACCGGACTGTCACCGTTCGCTAACCGACACGCGGACAAACTCTCGGGTGGGATGAAACAGAAGCTTGGCCTCTGTTGCGCGTTGATTCATGATCCGGACCTCTTGATACTCGACGAGCCAACGACGGGCGTCGACCCGCTGTCCCGGCGGCAGTTCTGGAAGCTGATCGACGAGGTGCGCGGTGCCAGGGCGGACATGAGCGTGATTGTAGCAACCGCCTATATGGAAGAGGCGGCGCGTTTCGATTGGCTCGTGGCTATGGACGAGGGGCAGGTGCTCGCCACAGGTTCGCCGGACGAATTGAAGGCCCAAACCAGCGGTGCGTCTCTTGAAGATGCCTTCATCGCATTGCTTCCCAACGAGAAACGGCGGGGGCATCGCAAGGTGGTCACCGCACCGCGTGATCCAGCGCGCGGCGAGGATGTCGCGATCGAGGCCGACGGGCTCACGATGCGGTTCGGTGATTTTGTTGCGGTCGACCACGTAAGCTTCGCCATCCAGCGTGGAGAGATCTTCGGCTTTGTAGGCTCTAACGGTTGCGGCAAGACAACGACAATGAAGATGCTGACTGGCTTGCTGCCACCGAGTGAAGGCACGGCACGGCTCTTCGGTCAGGAATTGGACCCGCACGACCTCCAGGCGCGTCGGCGGGTGGGCTACATGTCTCAGTCGTTTTCGCTATACAGCGAACTGACGGTTCGGCAGAATCTCATACTGCACGCCCGCCTGTTTCAGTTGCCAGAAGACACGATTGCAGAACGCGCCGTCGAGGTCGCGAAGCGCTTCGACCTCACGGCCGTGATGAACGTCACACCGGATGCACTACCACTTGGCATCCGGCAACGCCTATCCCTCGCCGTTGCGGTAATTCACGAGCCGGAAATGCTGATCCTGGACGAACCGACATCGGGTGTCGACCCCATCGCACGGGATGTGCTCTGGCAGAGCTTGATCGAACTCGCCCGGCGCGACAACGTCACGATCTTCATATCGACTCATTTCATGAATGAGGCGGAGCGCTGTGATCGCGTCGCTCTGATGCATGCCGGCCGTGTGATCACCGCCGATGCGCCGATGACAATTGCCTCTGAACGAGGTGTCGACACGCTGGAAGACGCGTTCATTCTGTATCTCGAAGACGCGATCCGTGAGGCCGGATCGGCATCAGAGTTTGTTTCGGCATCGTCTCATCAAAACATCGGAGATGGCATTGTGGCGTCAGCGCCTGCGGCAAAGCTCGCGGCAAAATGGCATCCCGGGCACATGTTTGATATTTCAAGAATGGCAAGCTGTATGCGCCGCGAAACTCTTGAACTTGTTCGAGATCCTCTCCGCGCGACACTAGCCTTGCTCGGTAGCCTGATCCTGATGGTTGTTATGGGCTACGGCATCAACCTCGATGTGGACAAGCTTACCTTCGCTGTCATGGACAACGATCACACGACGATCAGCCAAAATTATATCTCAACCATTGCCGGCTCGCGCTACTTCCGTGAACGAAGGCCGATCACTAGCTATGCCGACCTCGATCGGCGTATGAGGAATGGTGATATCAGCCTCGCCGTCGAAATTCCCCCGCACTTCGCAAGCGACCTGAAACGCGGCCGTAATGTCGAGATCGGAGATTGGATTGACGGCTCCATGCCTGAACGCGGAGAAACGATACAGGGCTATATCGAAGGTGTGACCGCCGACTGGCTTGCGCAACAAGCACGACTGTCGCCCGACAACGAAAGGGATGCAGGTACGTTCCGCTTTGAAACCAGATTCCGTTACAATCCTTCAGTCAAAAGCCTCGTTGCCATGGTGCCGGCCGTCATTCCCCTGTTGCTCATTCTTATCCCGGCAATGCTGGCCGCACTGAGTGTGGTCCGGGAGAAAGAGCTCGGGTCGATCATCAACCTGTACGTCACGCCGGTCACGCGGTTAGAGTTCCTGCTAGGCAAGCAGATGCCGTACGTCGGCCTCGCGATGCTCAACTGCGGGCTGATGTGCCTGGCCGCGATCTCGCTGTTCGGCGTGCCGATCACGGGCAGCGTTCCGACGCTGCTGCTGGGAGCCTTCCTGTTCAGCTTCACGTCCACGGGACTGGGCCTGCTGGCCTCCACGCTCACGCGCAGCCAGATCGCGGCCATGTTCTTCACCATGGTCGGCACGATGATCCCGGCGGTGCAGTTCGCCGGCCTCATCAACCCGGTGTCGTCGCTGCAGGGCAGCAGCCGCCTCATCGGCGAGATCTACCCCGCCACCCACATGTTCCTGATCAGCCGCGGCGTGTTCAACAAGGCGCTGGGCTTCTCC
>JAKALI010000403.1 GCA_021813195.1 Pseudomonadota bacterium | reverse complement strand
GCCGGAGCCGACATCGTTGGCGCAGAAGATCTCGTGGAGATCGTCTCCAAGGGTCAGATCAACTTTGATCGATGCATCGCCACGCCCGACATGATGGGCCTTGTTGGCCGCCTGGGTAAGGTCTTGGGTCCGCGTGGCCTGATGCCCAACCCGCGCGTCGGCACAGTGACCATGGATGTCGCTGGTGCGGTTAAAGGTGCCAAGGGTGGCTCGGTGGAGTTCCGCGTCGAAAAGGCGGGCATCGTGCACGCTGGGGTCGGGAAGGCGAGCTTTTCCGAGCAGGCGCTGGTGGAAAACATCAAGGCCTTTGTCGACGCGGTGGTGAAAGCCAAGCCCGCCGGGTCGAAAGGAACGTATGTCAAGAAAGTGTCGCTCTCCTCGACCATGGGGCCGGGCGTGCGCATCGAGACATCAAGTGTCGCGTCGCAGGCAGCCGCAAGCTGAGGGCGCGCACATGAGAAGAGATCCGGGCGATGAGCCCGGATAGATCGCCGATCGACCGCGGTTCTTTGCGAACGGCGAAACGATCAGCGGTCTGGCTGTCCGAGACTGTGGGTGCCGCGTGGCGGCTTGAACTCTAAGCGAGGCCCGCATGAGACAGAAGTGGTCCGGATTTTCGCCGCGGTCAGCGCGGCGCTTTTCCGGTTCGGTGACTTCTGGGTCAGCACCGTGCCGTCCCTCTGGTTCGGAGGGTCCGTGCGGAAGGACAGATCGAGCCGTCGCCGGATGAGGCCTTAGGGCCCTTCCGCGGCAAGGTGCAACCCGCGACCCTGCTCGCTCGTGAGGCGGGCCGGATCGTAACAAGGAGTGAGCAGTGGATAGAGCCGCGAAACGTGAGCTCATCGATCGCCTCCATGACGTGTTCAACAACACGGGCGTGGTGGTGGTGGCCCACAACACCGGCTTGGTGGCTGCCCAATCCGCGGAGTTCCGCCGTCAAGTCAAAGACGCTGGTGGTTCCGTGAAAGTGGCCAAGAACAAGCTGGTGCAACTCGCCATCAAGGACACCGCTACTGCGGACATTTCGGATCTGATGAAGGGGCCGACGATCCTCGCCTTCTCCAAGGACCCGATTGCCGCCGCCAAGGCGGCCGTCACGTATGCCAAGGGTAACGACAAGCTCGTGATCCTGGGCGGCGCGATGGGCAAGACGCTGCTTGATGCGAACGGGGTGAAAGCCCTGGCTGAGCTACCGTCCCTGGATGAACTGAGAGCGAAGCTGATCGGCCTGTTGAACGCGCCGGCGACGAAGATCGCCCGCACGGTCAAGGAGCCCGGAGCAAAGCTCGCCAGGGTCATTCAGGCCAAGGCATCTCAGGGCGAGGCTGCCTGAAGATCGAACGAGTGACATCCACGCGAGGCGGGCCGTGTCCCGTCGAGCATGCAAACGACAACCGAACTGGAAGGAAGAGAACACATGTCAAAGCTTGAAAAAATCGTCGACGATCTGTCGAGCCTCACTGTGCTTGAGGCCGCCGAGCTTGCCAAGATGTTAGAAGACAAGTGGGGCGTTTCGGCGGCGGCGGCCGTTGCTGTGGCAGCGGCTCCCGCAGGCGGCGGTGCCGCGGCGGCGCCGGCTGAGGAGCAGACCGAGTTCACCGTCGTGCTCGTGTCGGGTGGCGACAAGAAGATCAACGTCATCAAGGAAGTCCGCGCCATCACGGGGCTGGGGCTCAAAGAAGCCAAGGATCTCGTGGAGGCCGGCAACAAGGTCGTGAAGGAAGGCGTCGCGAAGGACGAGGCTCAGAAGCTGAAGAAGCAGCTCGAGGACCAGGGCGCCAAGGTCGAGTTGAAGTGATCCCATCGTGCCCGGCGGCCGGCTCCGCGCACGGTGTCGCCGGGCACGAAGATAAAACCTAGGCCCGGCGGCCGGCTCCGCGCACGGTGTCGCCGGGCACGAAGATAAAACCTAGGCCCGGCGGCCGGCTCCGCGCAGCGGTGTCGCCGGGTGCAGATTTGAGACGTCTCTCCGGAGGTTCCGCGGGCCTGAAGAGGTCGACCGGGTCCTCCGGTAAGCCGTTTCAAGGCGGTTTGATATCGACGGGGACGGCGGCCCCCGAACACCACCAATCGAGCCCGGCTTCGCACGCCGAGCGCCAGATAGAGAGAACGAGGAGCGGACATGGCTGAAATGTTGAACGGCCGCAAGCGCATCCGGAAGCAGTTTGGCAAGATTCGCGAGGTTGCGGAGATGCCGAACTTGATCGAGGTGCAAAAAAGCTCCTACGACGACTTTTTGATGGTCAAAGAGCCACCTGGCGGCCGCCCCAACGATCAGGGTTTGCAGGCGGTTTTCCAATCCGTATTTCCGATCTCCGATTTCTCGGGCAAGTCGACTCTTGAGTTCGTGCGGTATGATTTCGAGCCGCCGAAGTACGACGTCGATGAGTGCATGCAGCGCGACATGACCTATTCCGCGCCGCTCAAGGTCAAGCTGCGTCTCATCGTGTTCGATGTGAACGAAGAGACTGGTTCGAAATCGATTAAGGACGTCAAGGAGCAGGATGTGTTCATGGGCGAGATGCCGCTCATGACCTCCAACGGCACATTCGTCATCAATGGCACCGAGCGCGTCATCGTCTCGCAGATGCACCGCTCACCCGGTGTCTTCTTCGACCACGATCGCGGACGCACCCATGCCTCAGGCAAATTGTTGTTCGCCGCGCGCATCATCCCCTATCGCGGATCGTGGCTGGATTTTGAGTTCGACGCCAAGGACATCGTGTATGTGCGCATTGATCGCCGCCGCAAGCTGCCGGTGACGACGTTGCTGTATGCGCTGGGCCTCGACGACGAGGAGATCCTGGCGCACTTCTATCGCCAGATCCCGATCAAGGAGTCCAAGCGCGGCTGGAAGATGCCGTTCGACGCTGCCAAGATGCGCGGCATGACCCCGCTGGGCGACCTGATTGATGCCAAAACCGGCAACGTCGTTGCGGCACAAGGCGAAAAGATTACGGCTCGCAAAGCCCGTGAACTGGCAGAAAGCGGTCTCAAGGAGGTGCTCGTTTCGTCCGAAGATCTCGCCGGTCGCTACATCGCTGAGGATGTCGTCGATCTGCAGACAGGCCAGATCTATGCGGAAGCTGGCGATGAGATTGACGCCAAACTTCTGGCGGAGATCAAAGACCAGAAGATCAAGGAATTCCAGATCCTGGATATCGATCACGTCAATGTGGGTCCGTTCATCCGCAACACGCTGCACATTGATAAGAACTCGAATTATCAAGAAGCGCTGATGGATATCTACCGGGTCATGCGTCCCGGTGAACCGCCCACGATCGAGGCGGCCACGGCCCTGTTTCATAGCCTCTTTTTCGACCCCGAACGCTATGATCTCTCGGCCGTGGGCCGTGTGAAGATGAACATGCGCCTGGAACTTGATGCGCCCGACACCATGCGGGTCTTGCGCAAAGAGGACATCCTCGCGGTGGTGAAAACGCTGGTCGATCTGCGTGACGGCCGCGGTGAAATCGACGACATCGACCACCTGGGCAACCGCCGGGTGCGCTCGGTCGGTGAGTTGATGGAGAACCAGTATCGGCTCGGCCTCTTGCGGATGGAGCGCGCAATCAAGGAGCGCATGTCGTCGGTCGATATCGACACCGTGATGCCGCAGGATCTGATCAACGCCAAACCTGCTGCGGCGGCCGTGCGCGAATTCTTCGGTTCTTCGCAGCTCTCCCAGTTTATGGATCAGACCAATCCGCTGTCGGAGATCACGCACAAGCGCCGCTTGTCGGCGCTGGGCCCGGGCGGCCTTACGCGCGAACGCGCAGGCTTTGAAGTGCGCGACGTTCATCCCACGCACTACGGCCGCATCTGCCCGATCGAGACGCCGGAAGGCCCGAACATCGGTCTCATCAATTCGCTGGCAACATTCGCGCGCGTCAACAAGTACGGCTTTATTGAGAGCCCCTACCGCCGGGTGCGCGATGGCAAGGTGACGGACGAGGTTGTCTATCTTTCGGCGATGGAAGAGATGCGCCATCACGTTGCGCAGGCGAGCGCCGAACTCGACGCCAAAGGGCGGCTGGTCGAGGACCTCGTGACGTGTCGCTATCAGGGTGACGTGCTGCTCGTGCCGCGGGATAAGGTTGATTACATCGACGTGTCGCCCAAGCAGCTCGTTTCGGTGGCTGCTGCGTTGATCCCGTTCTTGGAGAACGACGACGCCAACCGCGCCTTGATGGGCTCCAACATGCAGCGTCAGGCCGTTCCGCTCCTGCGCGCTGAGGCGCCGCTGGTTGGCACCGGCATGGAGGAAGTGGTTGCACGGGATTCGGGCGCTGCAATCGCAGCTCGCCGCACGGGCGTTGTCGACCAGGTCGACGCAACCCGTATCGTCATTCGTGCGACCGAAGAGACTGACCCGTCGAAACCCGGTGTCGACATCTACCGTCTGCGCAAATTCCAGCGCTCCAACCAGAACACTTGCATCAACCAGCGTCCGCTAGTGAATGTTGGCGACTTCGTTCAAGCCGGTGAGATCATCGCAGACGGCCCTTCGACGGATTTGGGTGATCTGGCGCTTGGTAAGAACGTCCTCGTCGCCTTCATGCCCTGGATGGGTTATAATTTTGAAGACTCCATCCTGCTCTCCGAGCGTGTCGTCTCTGACGACGTCTTTACCTCGATCCACATCGAGGAATTCGAGGTGATGGCCCGCGACACCAAGCTCGGGCCTGAAGAAATCACCCGCGACATTCCCAACGTCTCAGAAGAGGCGCTCAAGAACCTTGACGAGGCCGGTATCGTTTACATCGGCGCGGAAGTGAATCCCGGCGATATCC
>JAKALI010000402.1 GCA_021813195.1 Pseudomonadota bacterium | reverse complement strand
CGGCCGGCGCTGCGATCGTGGACGTCGCTGCGTCGAGCCATGTCCCAGTGCAGAGCGGCAGCGGGGAGCCGGCAGTCCGGTTGGCAGCCGCGGAGCCTCGACCATCGGCGGAGCAGTTGAGACCCAACGCCGATGGTCTGGGGTGCCATTCGGGCAAAGTGGAAATGCGCCGCGCTGCGGAAGGCGCTGGCAAGGCGGAAACACTGGAACGTTATGCAGCGGACTATCCGATGGGTCCGCACGATCAGCCCCAGAGTATGTGTCCGGCGTTTGGATCCTTGCGCGTGGGCTTGCGCATGCGCCGAACAGCCACCGTGCTGTCGGGCTCGGCGTGTTGCGTTTATGGTCTCACGTTCACGTCGCATTTCTACGGCGCCAAGCGGACGGTCGGCTATGTTCCGTTCAATTCCGAAACGCTCGTGACGGGCAAATTGTTCGAGGACATTCGCGAAGCCGTCTACAAGCTTGCCGATCCTGCACTCTACGACACGGTCGTCGTCACGAATTTGTGCGTGCCAACAGCCTCGGGCGTGCCGCTGCAATTGCTGCCTAAAGAGATCAACGGCGTACGCATTATCGGCATCGACGTACCTGGATTTGGCGTGCCCACACATGCCGAGGCCAAGGATGTGCTGGCCGCGGCCATGCTGAAATATGCGCGCAGCGAAGCCGAGCAAGGCCCCGTCGCCGCTCCGCGCGGCGGTCTCAGCATGAAGCCCACAATTACGCTCGTCGGCGAAATGTTCCCAGCCGATCCGGTATCCATTGGCGCAATTCTAGAACCGTTGGGGCTTGCGTGTGGTCCCGTCGTGCCGACGCGCGAATGGCGCGAGCTTTATAGCGCGCTCGATTGCGCGGCCGTCGCCGCGATCCATCCCTTCTACACCGCCTCCTTCCGCGAGTTCGAGGCCGCCGGCCGCACAATTGTGGGCTCCGCTCCGGTTGGTCTCGACGGGACAGCCATGTGGATTGAGAAGATCGGTGCGGCCTGTGGTGTTCCCAATCAGCGCATCGACGCGGCCAAAGCGCGAATCCTGCCGGCCATCACCGGCGCCCTTCAGCGCATGCCGATCAAGGGCCGCCTCACACTGTCGGGTTATGAGGGCTCCGAGCTCATCGTAGCGCGGCTGTTGATCGAAAGCGGTGCGGATGTGCGCTACGTCGGCACGGCGTGTCCTCGCACACCCTATTCCGATGACGATCGCGCTTGGCTCGAAGCGAAGGGCGTGCAGGTTCGCTACCGCGCCTCGTTGGAACAGGATCTCGCTGCACTTGCTGAATACCAACCTGATCTCGCGATCGGTACGACGCCCGTGGTGCAAAAGGCCAAGGAACAGTCGACCCCGGCACTCTACTTCACCAACCTCATCTCAGCCCGCCCGCTGATGGGCGTGGCTGGTGCCGGCTCATTGGCGCAGGTCGTCAACGCTGCACTCGCGTCCAAGCCGCGCTTCGACGCGATGAAAGAGTTCTTCGAAGGGGTGGGGTCTGGTGAGGCAACAGGTGTGTGGGAGACGACTCCGCGCGCGCACCCGGAGTTTCGCGCCGAACACCGGCGACGTATGGAAAAAGAAGCGCGCAAGCGCAAGGCCGAGGAGATGATCTGATGCTCGTCCTCGACCATGATCGCGCTGGCGGCTACTGGGGTTCGGTTTACGTCTTCACCGCGGTTAAGGGGCTGCAGGTGATTATCGATGGGCCTGTGGGATGCGAGAACCTGCCGGTTACGTCGGTTCTCCATTACACGGACGCGCTTCCACCTCATGAGCTCCCCATCGTCGTCACGGGCCTGTCGGAAGAAGAGCTCGGCAAGACGGGGACCGAAGGCGCGATGAAACGCGCACACACGACGCTCGACCCCGATCTCCCCGCCGTTGTTGTCACCGGCTCGATCGCAGAAATGATCGGGGGCGGCGTGACACCGGAAGGAACGGGCATCCAGCGCTTCCTGCCGCGAACGATTGATCAAGACCAATGGCAGAGCGCCGACCGCGCGATGACGTGGTTGTGGACTCAGTATGGTCGGAAAAAAATCCCCGCCGTGAAACCGCGAAAAGCGGGCGAGAAACCGCGCGTCAATATCATCGGGCCGATTTACGGCATGTTCAACATGCCCTCCGACCTGGCGGAGATCCGGCGATTGATTGAGGGCATCGGGGCCGAAATCAATATGGTGTTCCCCCTCGGGTCACACCTGGCTGACATCCCCAAGCTCGCCGACGCGGACGTCAACGTCTGCCTCTATCGCGAATTCGGCCGCTTGTTATGTGAAACCTTGGAGCGGCCCTATCTGCAGGCACCCATCGGCCTGCACTCGACCACGAAATTCCTGCGCGCCCTGGGTGAGTTGACGGGATTGGATCCGGAACCTTTCATCGCCCGCGAAAAGCACACGACCATCAAGCCACTGTGGGATCTGTGGCGCTCGGTGACTCAGGACTTCTTCGGTACAGCCACGTTCGCCATCGTCGCCAACGAGACCTATGTGCGCGGCGTGCGCAATTTCCTCGAAAGCGAGATGGGATTGCCATGCACCTTCGCCTTCGAGCGGAAGGCCGGCCACAAGCCGGATAACGACGCCGTGCGCTCAGTCATCCGCGAGAAGCCGCCGCTCATCCTCTTCGGAAGTTACAACGAGCGCATGTATCTTGCCGAGTGCGGGGGGCGATCCATCTACATTCCCGCATCATTCCCGGGTGCTGTGATCCGCCGCCACACAGGCACGCCCTTCATGGGATATGGCGGGGCGACCTTCCTCATTCAGGAAGTGTGCAATGCGCTGTTCGATGCGCTCTTTAACATCCTGCCTCTGGGAACGGACTTGGATCGGGTCGATCCTACGCCAGCACGTGTTCTAAGCGAGCTGCCGTGGGATGACGAAGCCCGCGCGGCGCTCGACATCCTGATCGAGGATCAGCCCGTTCTCGTGCGCATCTCGGCCGCCAAACGTCTGCGTGACGCTGCGGAACGCGCAGCCCGCCAGGCCGGTGAGACGACGGTCACAGCTCGACGAGTCATTCTTTCACAAGCAACCCGCACGGAGGGTCATGCCGCATGACAGCCAACGCCCATCACATCCCATCGCATCTTGCGGGTGCGGCGCGTATTCGGCCGCTGCCGGAACGTGTGCGTCAGGTGCGAAGCGAGCGCGTGCGTCGCACGCCCCGCGCCGCCGAGATCTCTAATACGGCGGCAGCCCGCATTGCGCCGGCCAGCGCTACCCCGGTTCGAAAATCATCGTCTTCCATGCCTGCCTCGCGTCACGCCAAGCGCAACAGACGTGCGGGCTCCATAGAATTCCGTCTGATTTTTTCGGCGGCGTTCGCGTTCTTCCTGCTGACGAGCCTCGTCGAGCGGGCCCTGCCGCACAAGTGGCCAGTGAGAGCTGATGGTGCGGACATTCGCAAGTCGGTCATCGAGCAAGCCCGTGAGGCCGCCGAGATCAGCACCGCTTACGCCTTCATGGGGTGAGCGGAACATGTTCTGCCGGTAACGACCGGCAGAATCCAGACGTGGTGTCCAAAACCACGCTCTACCCTGCCGCGCGGGTCGTGCGCGGTAACGGCCGCAAGGCCAAAGAAGGAGAGTGCCAACATGGCTGCTGACAACAGAGGCGGCTCATTGTCGGGATTGACCGACCAGGAGGCGAAGGAGTTCCATGGAATTTTCATGACGAGCTTCATCATCTTCACGGTCATCGCGATCATCGCCCACTTCCTTGTGTGGCAATGGCGTCCCTGGCTCCCAGGGCCCCAAGGCTACGCATCGTTGATGGACGGTGTGAACTACGCGCTGAGCTACTTGCCGTCGCTCAAAGCGTAACCCGGGAGGAGATGAGAACATGTGGAAGATCTGGCTTCTCTTCGATCCTCGCAGGACGTTGATCGCGTTGTTCACGTTCCTTTTCGGACTGGCAGTGCTGATCCACTTCATCCTGCTCAGCACCGATCGCTTCAATTGGATCGAAGGCCCGCGCAAGGCAGCGACCACCTCGCAGATCGAGATGCCGCTGACAGAGTGGAAGAAGGCGGCTTAAGCCGTCCACGCCAATGGAGCCGGACGGAAGGGGAGAGCCCACCCGCCCGGCTCCAGACAACAACAGGACTTGGCAGCCGGCTGCGTGCCGACTGAGCGGAGAAACCAGCCATGGCTATGCTGAACTTCGAAAGAAAATATCGAGTTCGCGGCGGCACGCTGATCGGGGGCGACCTTTTCGACTTTTGGGTCGGGCCGTTCTACGTCGGCTTTTTTGGTGTCGCGACAATCTTCTTCACCTTCGTTGGTGTGGGGCTCATCCTCTACGGGGTGGCCATCGGACCGACGTGGAACATTTTCCGTCTGAGCATCAATCCGCCACCCCTCGAACTCGGGCTGGCGATCGCCCCACTCAAGAATGGGGGGATTTGGCAGGCGGTTACGGTCTGCGCGATTGGTGCTTTTTGTTCCTGGGCGTTGCGGGAAGTGGAGATCTGCCGCAAGCTTGGCATCGGCTATCATGTGCCGGTGGCGTTTTCGGTCGCAATCCTCGCCTACGTCACGCTGGTCGTCTTCCGGCCGGTGCTGATGGGTGCTTGGTTCTATGGTTTCCCCTACGGCTTCTCCAGCCACCTCGATTGGGTGTCGAACACGGGCTACACATACGGGAACTTCCACTACAATCCGGCGCACATGATCGCGATCACGTTCTTCTTCACGACGTGCCTCGCGCTGGCGCTCCACGGCTCGCTGATCCTCTCGGCCGTCAACCCCAAGAGGGGTGAGACGGTGAAGACGCCCGAGCACGAGAACACGTTCTTCCGCGACGCCATAGGC
>JAKALI010000401.1 GCA_021813195.1 Pseudomonadota bacterium | reverse complement strand
GGTGAGGACGTCCACGTTGCGTTCGCGAATGCGGACGATGGCGCTGTCGCGCACGACGTCGACATATGCTTCAACCGCTTCGAGGAGCACTTGGGATTCGATCCGGCGTAGGTTCTCGCGCCCGGCCCTGACGAGCGCTTCGGCTTGGGAAACTTCATTGGTGGTACGCAAGCCCGAGAACAGGGGTTGCGTGACGCTGATCTGGTAGGACCACGGGTCAGCGGTGCCATCGGTCGGCCGTCCAGGATTGGACGTCGTATCCTCGCGAGCGATGGTTGCGGAGGCACCGACTTGTGGCCGGTAGCCCGATTGCGCGCGCGCGACATCCTCGTCGGTAGCCCTGAGCCGCGCGCGTTCGGCGTCGAGCCGCGGATTGTTGCGGTAGGCCGCGATCAAGGCTTCCTGGAGCGTTTCGGCGTGGGCGTGGCGCGACGGACTTGCGATGGTGAGCAGGGCGATCGCACAGGCAGCAAAGATCGCGCTGACGCGCGCTCCACGGCGCACCAGTTTCGGTCTGACCTTGAACGCCATGCCGCCCGGCATGCACAACCCTCCACGACCCGGGATCGGCACGAGACCCCCAAGGTTCTGGAGTGCATCCGATTCTGTTGAAGAAGGGTAAAGCAACGTCCTGGACTGGGGCGCAGCACCGTCTGGAGAACGCCGATCACGTCGGCGGCGGGGTCAGTCCGGTATTTGGCGCTGCAAAGGTACCCGAGGGTCGGATCAGTGTTGCGGAGCCATCCCGCACGAGCACCTCGGCAGGCGTGGGTTGGCTCAGGAATCCGACCGGGCTTGATGAGAGGCCATACGCCCCAGATTGGAGCACGGCGATGAGATCGCCCGGCTTTAAGTGCGCAAGCCGGGTCTGTCGGCCAAGGGTATCGAGCGGCGTGCACAGCGGCCCAACGACTGTTGCAGGTGCCACGTCCCCCGAGTGGAGACGGGTCGCCGCGACGATGGGATAGTCGCGCTTGATGACTTGGCCCAAATTGCCGGAAGCCGCGAGGTGATGGTGCATACCGCCATCGCAAACGAGAAATCGCTCGCCCCGCGATGTTTTCACAGTGCGAACGGTCATGACGTAGACGCCACCGGGTCCGGCGAGAAACCGGCCGGGTTCGATGATGATGTCCGATGCGGCGAGCAGCGGGTCAGCGGCCACCATCGCTGCCAGTTCGCGCGCGCCCGCGCGAAGAGCCCCGAGATCGAGAGGCTCGTCGCCTTCATGGTACGGCACGCCGAGACCGCCACCCAAGTCGATGCGTCGCAGAGGCTGGCCCACCACCTCAGCCAGCGAGCGCGCTAACTTCAGCCCATAGCGCCATTGGTCCATGAGAACGCCAGCTGACAGAATTTGCGTGCCGGCGAAGAGATGCACACCTGACAACTTAAGGCGCGGATGCCGGGCCAGGTCGGCAACGACATCGGGGATGATTTCCTCGTCGAAGCCGAAGGCGGCCGGCTTGCCACCCATGCGCATCGCACCACCCTGCGCCGGCGCTCCCGGATTGACGCGGATGGCGACGTGGACGTCGCGCTGAAAGCGTTCCGCGATGGTTGCGAGCGTAGCAATCTCCTCAAACGACTCGAGGTGGATTTCGCCGATGCCTTCAGCAACAGTGAGCTCCAATTCAGCGCTTCCCTTACCTGGTCCCGCAAACAGCATGTCGGAAGGTGCGCATCCAGCGGCTTGGGCGAGCAGAAATTCCGCACCGGACGCGATTTCGAGCCCCGCGCCGAGGTCCACGAAGACGCGCGCGATTGCGGGATTCGGGTTGGCCTTGATCGAATAGAAGACCCGCGCGAAGCCCGCGACGGCCGTGCACAACGTCCGGAATTGTCGCGTCAGGACGCTGTAATCATAAATATAGAGTGGTGAGCCGAATTGCGTGACGAGATCGCGCACGCTGAGCCCGCCAACAACGAGTTCACCGTCGCGCACATCGAAGTTGTCTCGGATAATCCGATCAGCAAGTCGCGGCACCAGGGACGGAGTTGTGGCGTTCATGATGCGGACCTGCGCTCAGCGACGAGCGCCTTGTAATCGACCTTGCCGTTTGGTGTGAGCGGCATTTCGGTGACGAGATCGATGCGCGTGGGTACCATGTGGCTGGGCAGTCGCGCGCTCGCCTCGCGCAAAACGCGGGCGATGTCCATCTCCGAGCCGATCGGAACGGCCACCGCGCACAGCTTCTGGCCGAGCCATTCATCGGGCAGGCCGATTGCAGCTACTTGGCGGAACGCCCCGGTCGACATCAACACATCTTCAACTTCCGTCGGGCTGATGCGGAAGCCGGCCGATTTGATCATCGCGTCCTGGCGGCCTTCGAAATAGAGGTATCCCTCCTCATCTTCGTACACGAGATCGCCGGACCAGCAGACAATTTCCGCTCCTTCGTCGGTGGGGCGCAGAGGATTTGGTCGCAGCACGCGGGCGGTCTCCTCAGGTTTGCGCCAGTAGCCCATCGACACCGTCGGGCCGCGATGAACGAGAATGCCGACTTCTCGTGGCTTTGCGCGCCGGCCGTCAGGCGTGAGCGGAAAGACTTCGCATTCTGGAATGGCTTTTCCAATGGAGGTCGGGCGGCGGTCGACTTCTTCAGGCGGAAGGTACGTGGAGCGGAAGGCTTCGGTGAGCCCATACATGAGGAAAATGCGCGTGTGGGGCAGAACTTCGCGCAAGCGCCGCACGGTTGCTTCCGGCACGGCTCCCCCAGAGTTCGTGATGTAGCGCAGATGCGGCAGCGGTGTCTTGGCGAGACTGGGCGCGGCACGTGTCAAGATCGCCCACACGGTCGGCACGCCAGCAAGCCCTGTGATGCGATGTCGTGCCAGAGCGCGCACGAGTTCGTCGCCCATCTGGAACGAACATAGCGCCAGCGTCGCGCCCTGCTCGACGGCGGTGAGGAGTTGATTGAGGCCGTAATCGAAGCTGAAGGGCAGCACCGAAAGAATACGGTCTTCGCAGCTGATGCCAAGATATGTGCGCACGATGCGCGTGCCCGCAACCAGATTAGCATGACTCAACATCACGCCCTTCGGAGCGCCCGTCGAACCGGAGGTATAGAGGATCGCCGCCAGATCCTGCCCGATGTTTCTCGCGGGCGGCAAATCCCGAGCTGGATCCTGCGCACCGTTGTCGAAACATGCGGCTTGGTCGACGAGAATAATCTCGAGAGGAGCTGAGACCTGGGGCAGACCGCCGATCTTCGCCAGCACGGCGCGCGACGTCACGAGCACTCGCGCACCCGAATCCTCGATGATGTGACGCACCTGATCGGCCTTCAGGATGGGATTGATCGGCACGAAGACGCCGTCGGCGCGGCTGGCCGCGAAGATCGCCGCACATTCCTCAAAGGATTTGGGCAGCAGGATTGCAACGCGATCGCCGCGCTCAAGTCCGGCGGTGACAAGGCGCCGGGTAAGGGTGCGAACTGTTGCCAGAAGTTCACCGCGCACCCAGCTTCGATCGTCATCAACGATCGCCTGGCGGGCGTGGCTGATCTCAGAGTTTTCGAGAAGGTCGTGAACCAGAACCGGCGCCGTCATGGGCTCTCGCCGAGCTTGCCCTCCACCAGTGCCACGAGACTGCCGATCGTCGCGAAGTTTTCTGGTGTGAAGTCTTCGTCGGATATTTCGATGCCCCAGCGGTCGCTGAGGAACATGGTGAGTTGCAGAATGCCGAGGGAATCGAGCAAGCCGGAACCGAGTAGTGGGGTCTCCGGTGTTAGATTTTGGGACACCGAGCCAGGTGCGACTTTCGCAAAATAAGCCGTGATTTCGTCCAGGACGGCAGTTGCGCAGCCTATTTCTGAGGCGACTTTGCGTTGTGCGCTCATCATCTCGGCATCAACCCTTTTCCAGCATTCGTGTTACCAGTCGAACAAGCTCAGTTCGGAACCCAAGAAGTCGGTTCTGTTCTCGAATTGCGCCCCACGCGCAAACTTTATGCCACGTGTGGGGTATCGCCGCGCAAGTCGCGGGCCATTCGCGATATTGTCGGTGATCAGCGCCATGGCACCGCGGCGACCGAGGTATCGTCCGATTGAGCCCATATGCTGCATGAACATGGCATTGTCATCACAGTAAACGAGCATGGCGGCTTTGAGCCGTTTCAGTCGGCGCCACTTGAATACCAGGGGCAGGCTCCTTCCCTCAGCATTCAGGGCGACGGCTTCGCAACCGAACGATTGATGAAATTGGAGGAGCGCAGCCAGATGCGGGTCGATGGTCACCGAGGGCGCTTCAGACAAAGACCGAACGGTGCTGCCGCGCGACGGCATCATCGCGGCAAGAGGAATAGGATAAATCGCGATTCCATCCGCTATTTTCTGGAAGCCGAATGCGATGAGCAGCTGCTGGACCTCGCTGGTGGGTGTCAAGTCCGTAAAGATCGCCTGCGGATCAGCGAGCACGGACCGCAACATCGCAAGCCCTCGCCAGCGGAATTGCGGCGGCATGTACCAGCTCGATACGTTGACGATCCTCTCAGTCTCGCCAGACGGCCGGCGACGCAAGCTGACGGGTGTGAGGATCACGCCCGCCGCTTTGCTGCCGTCGAACAATAAACGGCCGATGGGTTCGCCTGGCGCCAATTTTTGGTGCATCTCGGCGATCCGGGTCAGCGCTTGCGTCCAAAACAAGCAGCCACGCTCAGGAAAGCCCTCGACAAGGAGGTCGAGGGCGATGGACTGATTGGATTGATCGATCGGGGTCAACACGATCAAAGATCCGTGTCTCTTTCGGTCGTGTGCGCGCGGGGCGGCGTGCGCTGCTCATAATTCAGAAGATGGATGTGAGCGCCGAGACAGACAATGCTCGCCCTGCGGAAAGCTCAC
>JAKALI010000400.1 GCA_021813195.1 Pseudomonadota bacterium | reverse complement strand
CGTCAGCCTGCGCGGCAACTTCTCGGCCGGGATCACGGCATGCGCATTGCGGGGATGGACGACGGGCTTGGTCCACTCGACGAGCGGATAGAGGTTCCCGATCCGCAGGTTCGACGACAGCATGTATGGCCCGCCGCCGAAGAGGCCGACGACGGCGTGGTCCTTCGCCTGAGCCAGCGTGCGCGGATTGATTTCCCCCGCCCGCAGATCGCCGCGGGAGCCGGCGGAGCCCTTGCACAAGCACATCGCCAACTCGCGCGAGACCGGAGCGATCTTGGTCAAGACGCGCTCGGCCACGATCCGATGAATGCGACCCCGCACCGAATTGCCGGTCACGAAAGGAACTTCGCGCACCTGGCAGTCCTCGCCCACCACAAGTGTCTTGCCCGTGGGGGTCCGGTTGCCGTCGGCACCTTCGACCGAGGTTTGATGGCAGGGGCTGGAAAGTGTGATGACGCCGACGACTTCGAGGTGGTTCATGCAGGTTTCTCCAAGGGGTCAGGTAGCCGCGGTCGGCCGCCAAAAAGTGGTGCCCATTGCAATATGTTGGCCGGATGGTATAGTCAAGCATCACACGATGTCAAATCAGCAAAAAAATTGTGAGGAAAGCATGGGGCAAACCTGTATGCGCATCAACACCGGTGGGCCGACGATGCCGGCCGGCCAGTGGCGCTCTCGGATCGAGGCGGCACTTGGCGTTGCCCGGGACGATCCGGCATGGCTGTCGGTTGCCGTTGTGCCAACCGGCACCGCGCTGTGGCTTGTACCGCACAGCCCCGAGGCCGACTCGTTCGTGGGCGACCGTTTCGGCGCGCTCGCCAAGGCCATCGTGGTTGCCCTGGGGCGCGCAACGCCGGTGGAGGCGATCGAACGCGCCTTGACGGTGCGCCGCTCGCCTTACCCTGTCGAGTACGTCATCCCCAAACTTGTTGTCGCCAAGAAGGAGCGCGACTGGGCGATTTTTAAGCCGGACAATCTCGATGAGGGTGCCAGAACGCGCATCGCAAACCGAATTTCCGCCGATATCGCCGGCGCGTGCGAGACCTGGGGAATTCCGCGGCCCGATCCGTTGGACCCCCCGGCGGTTCGGATCGTGGAGGTCGGCCGCCCGATGCCAATCCGCGATGCGGTAGTGGCCGATCGCAGCGGTCACGGCGCCGGCGTGGCCGTTCTGGCGCGTCTGGGCGTGAAGTTCGCCTGCAACCTGCGCCTGGAGGGGGAGTGGGCTTTTGGCCAACTCAAGGCACTGGGATTCGGGAGGGCCTTTCGGGAATTGGTGATGTCCGAGCTGTGGCGTCCGGAGATCGATGGCGCGTTGCTCAAGGAGAGTGCGTGATGACCGCAAATCGTCCCATTTACCCGTCCCGACTTTTCCGGGAGGCCGCAGGCATTCCGGTAAGCCGCACGCGCGCGCCCCACACCGCCGCGCACGAGGACCGATGCGTGATGTGCGCAGCGCCGATTTCCGCGGGAGAGCCGTGTCTTGCCGTAACCAAGAACACATTCGATTCAGCATTCAACAACCGCATGGACCTGCGCAATCCGCGCGGCAAGTACATCTGCGGCGATTGCGCCGAACTCTGGCAGCAGGCATTTCTGCAGAAGTACAGCAAGGCCGTAGCCACGCGCCACGGCGTCTACAAGCTTGCTTCCAACGAAGACCATGCGTGGTTCGTTCTGACGCCTCCCGAGCCGCCTTTCGTGGCGATCCAGTCCACAACAACCCAGCAGCACCTCATCTGGCGCGCGCCGGTGACGTACTCGAAGGATCTGGTTCACGTCCGGTTCGGCGACGAGGTCCTCACACTTCGGCCGCAACGCATTCGTGAGGCGCTCTCGGCGCTGAGCGTCCTCGAAGCGCTGATGAAGGCGGAGGGGCTCAAGGGACTGCCGTGCAAATTCGACCGGTATCTGGCCAATCCACGAGTCGGGCACGTGCGCCCGGACGTGATTCGTCTCGCCAAGGACAAGGGCTGCTACGAGCAGGTGGAGGTCCTCCACGCGCTGTCTATGGGGGAGTGGTGGGGGCTCAATGTCGCGCGTCAGTTTTCGGGCGAGAACCGGCCGCCCCAACCGGCGATTCGCGTTTTGCCGCTCGCGATCTGATGCCGAGCCTGCGAATTCTTGTCCCGGCCGAGGATCAGCCGGCTTATCCGTCGGATGTTGCCCAGGGCCAAAGCCTTGCCAAGTCGGCCAAGACCGCGCTTGCGGCGCTCCTCGCGCAGTCTGCCGTAGCCCCGCCGCCGGTCGAAGTTGTCTCCGGACTTGCGACGGTCACGTTCACGATCTGGATCAACGATGAGCAGGCGGGGCAGCTCAAGGCGATCGCGGAGCGGCACCACATCCTGTCGGGGATAGGAGATACGGCAAGTGCCGTGCTGCACGCTGGCGCGCGGGCCGCACTCGCGGGGATGCGCGCAGGTAGGCTCGCCGAGACACCGCAAACGCCTCAAAGCGTTCTCGACAGGATCAGCTTAGCGTGCAAACAATCTACCCGGCCCGATCAAGGGCGCTTTTACGACCAAGTCGAGCGATTTGTGCTGGAGAATGCCGCCGATCATCGGGTTCTCTTCGCCGAGGCGTCGACCGGTACCGGAAAGACGCGCGCGTTCCTTGCCGCGGCTTTGGCCCACATCGAACGCTACCCTGGCATCCCCGTCGTGGTGGCCGTTCCGACATACATGGTTCTCAACCAGACCTATGTCGAGCTCAAGCGCATGACCGACGCCTACAAGAAGGTGCCGTTTGTGTGCCTTGCCGGCATGAGCGAGTTCGTGTCGTGCGCGACGCTCGAAGAGTTGCTGTCGTCGTTGCCGCCGGATGAGACGACGGAAGCGGCCAGGGCATGGATCAAGGCTGGAGGACCGAGGCCGTCGTGGAGCCCGTTCGAGGCTCATCGCTGGCTTCTCAAGGGGCTTCAGGAACATGCACCGGGACTGCTGATCGCCGAAGAAGCACGGCTGAATCCGCACGACCCGGAAGACGACCCGGGCATGCAGAGCTACCTCGATCAATTCCGGCGCAGCCAGGATCAGGCGCAGATCACGATCTGTACGCATGCGATGCTTGCCGTGGATATTCGCCAACAGCGCACGGCCGCATTTCAGTCGGCACGAGACGATGCGGGCACGTCGTCGGTTGCCAATGCTGTACAGGCTTGGCGGGAGGCGGATAAGCACACGCGCGGCCCCCTGCAAGCCGCAATCAACTCGGTTCTCGAGGAGAGCGTGGAGGCGCCGGCGTGGCGTCTTCCGGCGAACCCCATACTCTTCGTTGACGAGGCCCACCTCATCGAGCAATCATTTTCCATGGTCTACAGCTCGGCGGTGTCGCTGTGGCGTGTCTCGGCGGATCTCCGGGAACTGCGTTCGATGCAGGGGGCAAGAATTCCCGCCGCTGCGGTGGAATCGGTTGAAACGGCTTGGCGGCAGCTTCGCTCCATGGGGGAAGCGCTACGAATCGAAAGCACGCAGGTTTCGGATCCGGGTGTTTCCGAAGCACTGCGCAATCTGGAGTCGGGCCTCGCCAGCATTCGTGCGGTCAAGGCTGCGGCGCTGCGCGCGACCCCGGAATGGCGCCGGTTGGAGCACTCGTTACGGTGCGTAAACCAGGCGCTGCAGACTGGCGAGCAGGTGCGTGGCATTTATGGCCAAATCGAATGGTCGCCCACACGCGCGTACCCGAGATTGAGCATTGGCAAGGCCGATGTGCGCCAGGAACTCGATTTCCTGTGGCACGTCTATGCTGTGCGCGGTGTTGCCGTCTCCGCCACACTTTACGATCGACTGCCGCAGCCGTCGGTCGATGCCGCGGCGATGGCGATAGGGGTGCGTCAGCCGCTTGCGACAATGATGGAACCGGTCACGCCGCCGTGGGTGACAGCGCCGGTGACGCTGCTCTTGCCCGCCAAGCGGGTACTCGCGGATGGCTCGCTCGCGTTTCGCCGGCCAGCAAGTGGTCAGGGGGCGTCGGCGGACGAGATTCAGACGCGCAGGCTTCGATGGATCGGTGAGGTTGCCGAGCATATTGCGTCGCACTATCTTGTTGCTGCTGGCGGGATGCTCGTGCTCGGCACCGCATACCGGGACATCGAATCGTTGGCGCAAGCCTTGCGCGCGCCGGCGCGCCGCATTGATCAGGCGGTCGTGCTCGAGCAACGGCCAGGCGTCGCGCTGGAAGTTCTGCGGGCTAAGTTTCTGGCGATGGCGCACCAGGGTCAGCGTCCGCTGCTGCTTGCGGTGGGTGGCGCGTGGACAGGACTCGATTTGTCCGATGGGAGCATCCCAGCCGCCAGCGACAATGTCTTGACAGACCTTGTGATCCTCAACGCGCCGATCGGCACGAATCGCACCATTTCTCAGGTGGCGCGCAGGCGGGCGATAGGTCCATTGGCTGACATTCGTCAGGTCGTCGTGACCTTTCGCCAGGGGATTGGTCGCCTGGTGCGCCGCGACAACCTGCCGGCAAACCGGAAAATTCACTTCCTCGACGGACGGATGTACGACCCGAAGAGCGCCAAGTGGATGATGTTTCTCCACCGGGCGTTGGTGAGCTACTCGCGGCGAACCTACGTGTAGCTGCGGCGGCCTGGCCGCCCGGGGCGAAGCGTGAAAACGCCTTTTTCAGGCTGGGGAAACCACTGACAGAGAGATGCCCAGGGGCTTTTCGTGGGAGTGCCCACCGGACGAGACCGATTGCTCTGGGATCCCCGAGTGCTGGCGCACGATTGCGAGCGCATGATCAACGAGGCATTCGACGTTGATCCGGCGAACGGGAAGCCCGAGCAGGATGGCGGCTTGCTGGGCGGCCCGGCATTCTGGGGTATCGGCGTTCTGTCGCAGGATTT
>JAKALI010000399.1 GCA_021813195.1 Pseudomonadota bacterium | reverse complement strand
GGCCGGCAATGATAATCGGTCGGTGGTGTCGGCGCGTGAGCAGCAGTTCGCCACCATCGACGCGCTGAACCGGCTGGGTGCCGACGTGGCGCACCTGCTCCGCATCACCGTCCGTACCGGGCACCTGCCCGACGAGCTCGACGGCGTGGCGGCCAAGATCGACGAGCTGCTGGACCGCCTGTTGCCGTCATGATCCCGCGCGTGGCGAGCAAAGGCTACGGCTTCGCCGGGGCGGGGCTGTACTACCTCTCGGACAAGCGGCCCGATCCCGGTGAGCAGCGCGGCCGGCCGACGCCCGACGCGTACATGCTGTCGGCGAAGCCCGGGCAGCTCGGGGCGCGGGTCGGGTTCACCGAGACGCGCAACCTGCCGACGCGCGATCCGCACAAGGCGCTGCGCTGCATGCAGTGGCTGGCGGCGCACGCCACGGACGTGCGGCTCGCGGCGGCCGCTGCCGCGGCGCGCGCTGCCGGGATGTCGTACCAGGACTACATCCGCACCCACAATCCGATGCGCGGCCGGCGCGGCGAAAAGCCGGTGTACACCCTGTCGATCGCCTGGCACCCGACCAGGAACAAGGTGCCGACCAAGGCCGAGATGATCGCCGCCGGCGACGAGGTTTTGGGGCGGCTCGGTCTTGCCGACCGGCAGTGCCTGATGGTCAGCCACGTCGATACCGCCCACCCGCACCTGCACCTGATCGTCAACCGGGTGTCGCCGCTGAACGGCAAGTTCGCCACCCTCGGCAACGACTACCTGAAACTGTCGGCGTGGGCGCTCGACTACGAGCGGCGCACCGGTCACGTCCTCTGCGTCGAGCGGATGCTCAACTGGGAGCAGCGGCGCGGCTACCGCGACGCCAAGTCCGAGGCGCGCAAGACCGACACCAACGCCAAGGGGCGCTACGTGCGCGGCAAGGACACGCCGCGGCCCGACCACGAATGGTGGCAGAAGGTCAAGCACCTGCCCGACGCCGAGATCCGGGCGGCGCGTGCGAAAAGGCAGGCGAAGGAGCTGACGGCGTTCGAGACGCGGATGGCCAAGGGACTCGTGAAGCTCGAAGCGCGGATCGCCCGCACCGTGGGCGTCGAGCACGGGGCGCTGGTCCGCGAGCTGGCCGCGCGCAAGGCGGCCCATGAGCGGCGCGTGGCCCCGGCCGGCCGCACGATGAAGGCGATCATGCGCCGCCTCGCCGACACCGTCTCCGGCTGGCGGTTCCGGTCGCAGCGGCGGATCAAGGCGATGACGAAGGACATTGCCGCACTGGAATCGCGCATGGGAGCGATGCGCGGCGATCTCAGATCCCGCTATGCCAGCGAGTGGACCGCCCTCGAGCGGCGCCATCATGCCGAGCGGCAGCGCGACGACTTGAGGATCAAGGCCCGCGGCGGCAAGGAGAAGGGCGACGCCGCGATCGAGCGCGCGCGCAAGGCATTCAACGCTCGGGGTCGCAGCGATACGGCCGGGTTCTTCGTCAGAACGGGATTGGCGCCGTCACTCGCCAAGGCCTACCGCAAGGCGGCGAAGAACCGCTACGCCGCACGGCTGCAGGGCCGCACCGCGCTGGCCCGGGCGATCCACGGGCTCGGCAAGGACCTGAGCGTCGAGCGCTTGCGCCGCGAGAGCTTGGTGATCCCGGGCGAGAAGGGTCGAGCGGATAACGGACGGCCAGACAAGGGGCCACCGCCGCAGCATGCCGCAGTCGTGGCGACTCGAAATTCCGACGAAGCGACCCGACAGCAGCAGCATGTCGAGCCAACCGGACACGCCGCAGCGCAGGCGCGCGATCGAACCGCTTTGCAGGATCGTTCGGTTCGTGGCAGCCGGTCGGAGCGCGAGACCGCGATCGCCGCCGAGATGGACAGGATCACCGAGCGGCGCGCCGAGCGCGTGCGACGCAAGCGAAACAGGCCACGGGGTGGCGGACGGGTGCGAAGGATGGAGTGAGGGAGGAGTGGTTTATCCAGTTGGCCGACATCGCGCTGCCGGGATTGGCTTCACTAACTCGTTGCGCACTACGTCCGGTATCTGACAGGACACGGACGCCGTTGAAAGAGTGAGGCTAGAAGTACCGAGCTACCAAGCGCTCCAATCCATTGGGCGCCCATAGGCAATCGGAATATCGTTCGGCCGGCCCCAGGGATCCTGATCATCCGACGTCCACAACACAAACTCGACGTCGACGGCAGCAAGTCTGCGCACGATGTCCCCCAATTCTGCCGCTGTCAGCGTACACTCCCCCCTCGGACGCTGAACGGCAAAGCCTACAACGTCTGGCCTCAGCGTCGTCGCAACCTCAACAAGCTTCTCGACCTCCCGCGCGTTGATACCTGCAAAGCCGCGCTTCACCTCCAATAGGAAGGTCTCGCCATCGACAGCGGCCAGCACATCGAGATCGGTATATCGGTTTGGTTCTCCCACTTTGTAGACGTCGAGGGCGGGCGAGAACATGAATGACCACGACGCCTTGTTGGCGAGCCGGTCGAGAACCCATGCGACCGTCGCCTGCGCCGAAGAGGACGAGAAGGCCGTCGCGACAAACGGGTTGAGGCGGAAATGCACATTCGCGTTGCCCGAGACGGGAGCCGACTTCTCCACGCGGCAGATCTCGCAGCGCAGGATTGGAACCATGTCCTCAAGGTGGACCCAGTTAGGATACTGGCAAACCTCGCATCTCCATGCGTAGCCCTGGCGCAAAAAGCTCCGATCGCGTAGATACTGTACGGACTGCTCAAGCGTGTTTCGCCACTCGTTCCCGCGGAGTTCGTTTGGCATCGCAGCCAGCAGGTCGTCGTATCTGACGAACGCGTCTCGTTTGTTGTCCGCCTCCATCCAGCCGGCAGTCCGGTTCATGACCCGCCTGGCGAGACGGCCGAAGTCAATTGCCTCGGCGTGCCTCTCAAGCGCCTGCCGCAGTTCGCGACCCAGCTCATCGACCCGCTGTTGGTTGGCATCCGGCTCTGTGGGGCACAGGCGCTCGATCACAGACAGCCAAAAGGGGTTGGTCAGGAAAATCAGTGCCTCCGGCAGGGACCGAAAGAGCTGAAAGACGCCCAGCAAGTCGCGGCCCTTGTCGGAAACCTCGACCGGCACAAACCGATAAGCAAGACCCAGGCCTTCCCGAGGCCGGTCCTGCCGGGGTGTCTCGGGATGATGCAACGATACGGCTTGCGTGAAGCCGCCGAGATCCGAGGGTAGCGTGACGATCGGCCGCTTCCATCGCAGACCGTCCCTCAAAGAGAGATCGCCTTCGCCAGTCGGCCTCGGTGAGGGCGTCAGCGCCATGCGGTCGGGTCCATAGTTATCCAGCTGCACCGCCTGCTCGAGCCGCAGGCGGCGCGGGAACATCCAGCGATGACTCTGATTGTCGTAAGAAGAGTGATCCTCGTTGCGATCGATGCGTAGATCGACAGCCCATGTGCCGCCGGTACTCGGACCTATCGCGATGTCTCGCATATGAAAGGGTACCGTCAGGGGGAGCTCGAACTGGTCTCGATCAAAGCGGACACGACCATCGGCCTTGGGCGCTGGACTGTGCCACCCAGAGATGAAGATCGCCGCTCTTCCGCCTCTCTCGTTCGGCGGCTGATAGTCCCGCAAGGGAGCGAAAACACTTTCCTGGCCGAGTTTTTCAGCCGAGCTTATCAACATGCCCGGCGCTCCAATCGCTGCAGCGATCCGGTTCAGCGTCTCCTCGTCGACCGAGCACGACTTGACAATGGTTCGCGGAGCCGCGTTGCCGTTGAAGTGGCGACGATTGCGGAGGCCGGACGTCAGCCGGGATACCCAGGCAGGTAGCCCCTCGGCAAAGCGGTTCGCGGAAAGCCGCAACAGCTGAGTATGGCCTGGCTCCATCAACGACTGGTAGCGGTGGATACCATTCCAGAACGCCAACCGATCCTCGACCTCGTCGCCAACGATGATACTGAGGTGGTCCTCCCACGATGACCGATGTTCATGCAGAGCTGCCAGGTAGGGCGCGAACATGTCCGACATCTGAGCTAGGCACAGCAGACCTGCTTGTTCCGCGATCCTGGTCTCGACCTCGACGACGCTGTCAATGTAGGTAATTTCGTCGGGCGACCGGAACCGTTGCGCGTAGCGATCATTGTCGGGCGGTCGTAGGCTGGCGCGCCGCGCGTAGGGTAGCAGGGCAAAGTCGTTCAAGGAGCTTCTGGCAAAGCCCACGGAGTCGGCTAGGTCGCGCGGCACGCCGACGTGGCGCTCCTTGTCGAGCACCTCCGGGATGGTCTGCCCACGAAACGAGCGCCACTTGCCGAGCAACGGCACCACCGACACAGAACTCAGGAGACTTGACTCTTCTGCCAGGCTAGGCAGCAGCCGATCCCCATCTTCCGTGGGATGAATGATGATCTTGCTGGGTGCCAGCCGGTGGGCGAGGCGGCGGTAAAGCGCGCCGCCAAGATTCACGTACGAATAGACGATGTCCGCGTCCCAGAGACCCAGCAGCTTCCAGTCGTCAGCGCCAAGGTCCGCGCCATCGCTTTGCACGATCGGCGTTCGCCGGCCTCCCCATCTGGACATGCCCTCGTCAAATAGAGCGTCCAGGAGTTCGTGTGACGTGGGGTTCGGCACAATATAAGCGACGCGCACCGGGCGCGGACTGACGATGGCTTGCTTGGCTCTTCTGGTCGTCCACATTGGGTTCAGTCCTATGACCTACTTGGCTCGATCTACATCAATCCGTAAGGCGAAATTGGGTCCCCGAGGATTTATGGTCCGCTCACTGTAGTACCGTTGCCGCGACGCGTTCCTTGCGGGAGCCTATCAGCGACGCGAGCCGGAAATGCCCGCGTTCTCTTATTCCCGTCGGCCCGCGCGTACCGACGGTGCCGTTCAATCTGCTCA
>JAKALI010000398.1 GCA_021813195.1 Pseudomonadota bacterium | reverse complement strand
GTACCACCGCAAAACGACGATGGAAGTTGCCGGGATCGTTTCCAAGCTGATCGCCGATCACGATCCAAAGGCCGTATTCGTGGATGCCATCGGCATAGGCGCAGGCGTTGCGGACAGGCTGCGCGAACTTGGGCATCCAGTCTTGAAGGTTCTGAGCGGCGCGAAAGCCTACGAGAACAAGATTTACGCGAACAAACGCGCAGAAATGTGGGCTCGGATGCGCGCCTGGCTGGAGGATCAGCCGTGCCGATTGGTTCCTGAGCCCGCTTTGGCTGCTGACCTGTCCGGGCCGGAAACGGTTCCGCCGGATTCAAGCGGTCGGATGCTGATCGAGAAGAAGGAAAGGATGAAGGCGCGCGGGATTAGGTCGCCAGACTTGGCCGACGCCCTCGCGCTGACGTTTGCTG
The DNA here is from genome assembly GCA_021813195.1 of Pseudomonadota bacterium. The sequence goes on along the minus strand of JAKALI010000398.1, from coordinate 4,476 downwards.
AATACATCGGCGCCAAGCACGCCGGAGAACACCGCCGAGGATCAAGCGGGCATCACGCCGCCACTTCGGCCGGCTACTAACCTCAGGAGAAACCATGTCCGAACTTAGCGCGGCAGAGCGTAACGCTTTGCCAAGGGAAGCGTTCGGCCTTCCGGATGCGAGAGCGTACCCGGTTGACACGCCGGAACGGGCGATAAACGCCAAGGCCCGCGCGTCCGAGGAATTCAACGCCGGCAAGCTCACCGATGGCGAGAAGAAGCGCATCGACGCGAAGGCGGATGCGGCGCTTCGCCACGCCGATTTCGTTGCAGGCTGGGGCGACGCGAGGGATTAGGGCGGTCATGGGCGCAATCGACGGAGCGCAGTACGCGCTATTCGTCGGCCCGCACGCAGCGAACTGGAACAACGATCAGTACGTTGTCGCCGAGCAGATGAAACTGAACGGCGCCGATCCGAAGGAAATCCTCGCGAAGACGGGAATCTGGTGGGGGCCGGACGGCAAGGCCCGCATGGAGATCGACGACTCTGCGGCGAAGGCGACGGGCGACACAGGAACGCTTGGCAAGGCGCTGGACCATCCGGAGCTGTACAAGGCTTACCCGGACATGCGGGACATCCCCGCGACCGTTGAAAAGCCGGGAATGTTCGACGCTCCGGTTTCGTCCGGAATGTATCGGCTGTTGAATTCCGGCCTTCCGACCAGGCGCGAGGCGATCGAGGCATCAGGATCGGATGATGACCTGCGCAAGATGCTGCTGCACGAATCGCAGCACGCGATTCAAGAGCGCGAGGGATTCGAGCAAGGCGGCCTTCCCGGAATGCCGGCCCCAAGCGCGGCCAGAGACGGCGCGAGCCCAGACCTCTACCAGAAATACCTGCGCGTCATGGGTGAAGCAGAAGCGCGCGCCGCCGAGAACCGAGAGGATCTGACCGCCGGCCAGCGACGCCAGATCATGCCCGAGCAGTCCTATGACGTGCCGATCAACGAGTTGACGAGGAAGGCGCAGCCGTATGTTGCGCCAAACCCGGAAGCCGATGCCCGCAAGGAATACGAAACCGAGTCAAAGCGGCTCATGAACAAGGACGAACAACAATGATCGAAGCCGCAAACCAGACCGCCGACGACTCGCAAGAGCAGTACGCGCGCGAAGCCGAACGTCTGCTTGCTGAAGGCAATTCGGCCAACTTCGATCAGATTTCAGCCGTTGGCGTCAATCTGCTGCATGAATTCGCGCAGGCAGAGACTGACCGGCGCATGACTGAGCTGCGCTGGCTGCAGGATTTGCGCCAATACCGCGGCCAATACGACCCGGATGTCCTCGCGAAGATCGGCAAGGACCGCTCGCGCGTGTTCGTCAAGAAGACCGGCCAGAAGGTCAAGACGCTCGACGCGCGGGTAGGCGATCTGCAAAACCTGTCCAGCGTGGGAAAGAACTGGACGATCAGCCCGACGCCGAAGCCGACCATCGAGCCAGAGCAGGTCGAGGCCATCACTCAGGCGCTCACGCAAGCGCTCAAGCGGCCCCCGGAAGAATTCGAGATAGACGCCCAGGTCCAGGCGTTCGTCGCAAAAGCATCGTCGGCGATGTCAACGACGATTGAAGACCAGTTGGCGGAAACGAAGTACAAGCGCGTCGCCCGTAAGGTGGTGCATTCGGGCCACCTGTACGGCACGGGCATCCTGAAGGCGCCATTGGTCGAGCGCAAGGTACGCCAGCGCTTCGTCAAGGAAAAGGGCAAGTGGGTGATGAAGTCCGAATCCTACGTCGTGCCGTTCGTCGATTTCGTGCCGGTCTGGCGCTGGTATCCGGACATGAGCGCGACCGAGTTGGAGCATTGCCGCTACGCCTACGAGCGGCACACCATGAACAAGGCCGCGTTTGCGGCTTTGGCGGAGCGCAAGAGCTTCGCCAAGGAAAAGATCGTTGAATACATCCTCGCGAATCCGGACGGGTTGATCAGCCCGAAATACTACGACGCCGAGCTGCGCATCATCGGCGAGCGCGCGACGATCCAGAATATCAAGGCGGGCCAATACGAAGTGCTGGAGCGATGGGGCTGGATGGACGCCCAAAGCCTGATCGCTTGCGGGATCGATGTTCCGCAAGAGCGCGCGCACGAAACCTTTTTCAGCAACATCTGGATTCTCCCGAACGGGGAAGTTATCCGCGCCGCCTTGCAGCCGATCAACGGCGTGACCTGGCCCTATCATGTGTATTACTTCGACAAGGACGAGACTTCGATCTTTGCCGAGGGCATCCCGACCGTGATGCGCGACGATCAGATCACGATCAACGCCGCGACCCGGATGGAGCTTGACAACGCAGCGATTACGGCCGGCCCGCAGTTTGAGATCAATGTCCGTTTGCTTTCTGAAAACGAGAAGACAGACGAGGTTTCGCCGTTCAAGATTTGGGCGCGTTCCGGCGAAGATCCGACTGCGCAGGCGGTCCGGGTAATCGAGGTTCCTAACCACCTTACCGAATTGGCTGGACTGAAAGAGCAGTTCGAGGTCAACGCCGACGAAACCACGACGATCCCGCGCTACATGACAGGCGAGAACGTCAACTCCGGCGCTGGCGGGACGGCTTCCGGCCTGTCGATGCTGATGGGCGCCGCCGCAATCGTGGTCAAGGATCAGGTCATCGCCTATGACGAAGGGATAACCAAGCCCTTCATCACAGCACTTTACCGCTGGAACATGCAGTTCTCGGCCGACGATTCGATCAAGGGCGACTTCGATGTGGTCGCCGAGGGCGCAAGTTCACTGGTCGCGAAAGAGCTTCGGCAGCAGCACCTGGCGCAGTTCTCTACATCGGTCCAGCCGGAAGAACGGCCGTGGATCAAGTGGGACAAGGTGGTTCAGGCCAAAGCAGATTCACTTGACCTTCCGGGAATCGTCAAGACCACAGACGAAATGAACCTGGAGCAGTCAAGCGGATTGGGGCAGATGCAGGCCCAGCTTCAGCAGCAGATGGCCGCGCTTCAACTCGCCACTGCGCAGGCGCAGGTTGCGAAACTCACCGCCGAGATTGGGAAGTTGCGCGCCGAAACGGTCAGCAAGAACGTGGAATCGGCTTATGCGGCCATGCAGGCGGGCGGCGTGGTGGTGACGAATCCGCACATCGCGCCGGCTGGTGACGAAATCCTCCGCTCAAGCGGATGGGTGGATGCGACGCCGGACCAAACTGTAGAGCAAGCCGCTGCGCAACCGGAGAACGCCGCGCCGGTTCCGGTAGATGCGCAAGCGGACGGTCAGGCGCAGCAGATTGATCAGGCGGCGATCCAAGACGCAGATTCACTCGCGCAACAGGATGGCAGCCAAGCCCCGGCTGGCGGCGAGTTTCCGCCCACTGGACATGCCGGCCAGCGCGCGGGAATTGAAACAGCAAGGATTGAGCAGTGATAGACCACCGTTCGCGCATTACCGACGCACTCAAGGCCGCAAAGGAATACAGAGGTTCCGATCTGTACCGGCATTTTGTCGATCTGCTGCAAGCGATCGAGGATGCCTACAAGGAGGATTTGATTGACGTTACCGAGGACCGCCTGAAGTACAAGCAGGGCGCGGCCAAGCAGGTGCGGCTGCTGCGCTCCGAACTGCTGCGCGACGCAGCCCCTAGGGATTTGCCAAAGGTTTGATCATGCCTACAGCATCCGAAATGGAGAATGACCGAGCCGAATACGCGAGGGCGTTTGCTGATGACGTTGCGGCCCCCGCTCCAGGATTAGCGCCGTATGGGATTCTGCATAGCGGGGAAGGCGCAAAAGGCAAGGGATACTTTGGCGCGTTGCCGACGCCTGGCGGAGACGTTTCAACCGAGATTTCAGCGGACGATCCGGAGATTGGTGAATACCCATTGCTTGTCCCAACGCTCTCGCGCGGTGAGATCGACCATCTTCTGAAAGAACAGCGGCCGACTCCGCGGATCGATGACAAAGCACGCGCTTATGCGCTGAAAAGAAAAGCGCAAGGGCTTTCGCCATTCGCGCAGCCAAACGAACTGCATTACCCGCTTCCTCAATAGTTCTTTAGCCCCTGCCTTACGGCAGGACAGTTAAAGCCGGCGACCACCGGCTTTTTTATTGCCCGCCTCGTGCGGGCTTTTTTATGCCGAGAGGTTAGCCATGTCCACCACAAAAGACGAACAAACCCAAGCCGCAGCCGATTTCAAAGACGCTTTCGAGAAAGGCGTTCCGGAAACGAAAGCGCAGACCGAGGATGAGGCATTCGGCCTGACTCCAGACGAACAACCTGGCGACAGCCCCGACGCAAGCGCAGAAGCGCCTGCCGTCGCGATCGTGCTGGCTCCGGAAGCAAAGGATGCGCCCGCCGAGTCGCCTGCCGCAGAGGCATCGGAACCCGCAGCCGCAGAAGGTTCGCCCGCCGAGGAAGCGTCCGAGCCGCCCGCAGAAGAAACGGCAGAGCCCGCCACGGAAGACGTTGCCGCCCCGGCGGCGGAAGCAGCTCCCGCG
>JAKALI010000397.1 GCA_021813195.1 Pseudomonadota bacterium | reverse complement strand
CTACGTCAAATTCGTCGACGCGTTTCCGATGACCGTGACCGGCAAGATCCAGAAATACGTGATGCGCGAGCAGATGATGGCCGAACTCGACCTGCAGGAGATCAAGACGGCCTGAGGCGCGGTCCGCCGGGATTCGGCGCGGCTTGCGCGGTCTTCCGCTTCAAGCCCGGTGGTCCCGCACCAACCCACCTGGCGCCGCCGCCGCGCTACGCGGCTCGCGCCAGCTTCGCGCCCGGCGATAAGCGAGCGCGTTTTTGCGCAGGTTTCCTAACCTTCGGCGCCGTGGGTTTGATGTTCTTGGCGACGACCGCCAAGCGCAAGCCAGACACCCCGAGTATCTTGCTCAGGCTGCGCAGTTCCGGATTTCCATTTTCCGAAAGCGTGCGATAGAGCTGCTGCCGATTCAGCCCGGTAAGATCGGCGATCCTGGCTAACCCGCCGCGCGCTTCCGTGACGTTGCGCAGGGCCTGAAGAAAGGCTCCCGGATCGTCTTCCGCCACCGTTGCGTTCAGGTAGGCAGCCGCGGTCGCCGGGTCTTGCAGCCGATTGAGCAGATAGTCTTTAGCGGGTACGGCCGCCGGCACGTTTTCTTTCTTCATGATCTATCCAGTACTCCTTGGCTCGCTTGATGTCTGCCTTCTGTGTTCGCTTGTCGCCGCCGCATAAAAGCAGCACTGCTTGCTTCCCGGAACGTCCGTAATACACGCGGTAACCCGCTCCGGTGTCGATGCGCAATTCCCACACGCCGCCGCCAACAGGTTCGCAGTCCCCGAACAACCCCCGCTCCAGGCGATCGACGCGCAACTGGACCGCGGCGAAGGCGACTGGGTCAGTGACGGTATCCAGCCACTCCTGCAACGGGATGCGCCTGTCGCTGGTCTGGTAATGAAAAACCGCGAGAACGGCATTCATGTTTTATTGTCGTTTATACACGACAAAGTGTCAAGTTCTTTACGGGATGCTAGGCGCGGCAGCCGCCGGCCATCTTTTGACTTGTGGCAGGATCAAGCCCGGCGCAGAATCGGTACTCCTGCCATCAGCCGGGATTGCAGCCGGTAAGGAACGCAACGTGATCGAAGACAAAATCGAGGTCAACATCGCCGGCGGGCTGGACATTCCGCTGCCGCCGATGGCCGCCGTGCGGCAAAAGTTCACCACCACCCGGCTCGACGACGTCGCCGCGGCCGTGGCGCGCGAGTTCGCGCGGCCGCAGATACGCGCGAGCATCCGGCGCGGCGCGCGCATCGCCGTCGGCTGCGGCAGCCGCGGCGTCGCCAATTATGCGCAGATCGCGCGTGCCGTCATCGCAGAGATCAAGGCGCTGGGCGGCGAACCCTTCGTCTTCCCCGCGATGGGCAGCCACGGCGCCGCCACCGCCGAAGGACAGCGCCAGGTGCTCGAAGGCGCCGGCATCACCGCGGACTATGTCGGCGCGCCGATACATGCGTCCATGGACACGATCGAGGCCGGGCGCATGGCCGACGGCACGCCCGTTTATGCCGACGCCATCGCCGCGGCCGCGGACGGTATCGTGCTCATCAACCGCGTCAAGCCGCATACCACGTTTCGCGGCGTGATCGAAAGCGGCATCACCAAGATGCTGACCATAGGCATGGGCAAGATCAGGGGCGCGGCGCAACTGCACACGCACGGCATGGACCGCTTTCCCACGGTGCTGCCCGAGGCGGCAGACGTGGTGATGGCGCGCCTGCCGTTCCTGTTCGGCGTCGCCGCGGTGGAGAACGCGCACGACGCTACGGCGCTGATCGAATGCATCCCTGCGGCGCGCCTGGTTGCACGCGAAGCGGAACTGCTCGTCATGGCCAAGGAAAAGATGGCGCGGCTTTTCTTCGACGAGATCGACGTGCTGGTGATCGACGAAATGGGCAAGGAGATCAGCGGCACCGGCTTCGACCCCAACATCACCGGGCGCAACAAGCGCTTCGTCGACTGGCCCGGCGGGCCGGTCATCAAGAAAATCGCGGTGCTCAGCCTGACCGAACGCACCCACGGCAATGCAACCGGAGTGGGCTCCGCCGACATCATCACCATGCGCCTGTTCCGCGCCATCGACATCGGCCCGACCTACGCCAACTGCATCACCTCGACCTTCCTCGACAGCGCCGCCATTCCGATGATCATGAACACCGACCGCGAGGCGGTGCAGCTCGCCGTGAAAACCGTCCTGCGCGTGAAGCCGGCCGACGCCCGCGTCGTGCATATCCGCAACACGCTGGAGTTGCAGCGCATCCGCGTTTCCGCGCCGCTGCTGGCCGAAGTGCGCAGGCAGCCGGAGCGGTTCGAAATTTTGGGCGAGCCGGTGCCGTGGGTGTTCGGGGCGGATGGCAGTTTGGCGAAAGTCGATGCGGGAGCATGAAACGACTTGCTGCCACACATGACCGAATATCGCTTCACCGAGTATTTCGAGAACGAGGTTCTGCGCAAACGACCCTATCTCAAGAGGGAGTGGTGTATTCGCGTCGTCGAGAACGCGATCCGCGAGGAGCCACAGGAGAACAATCGCTTCCGCTTCTGGGGTGCCTGTCCCGAACTCGACGGACGGCTCTTGCGAGTCGTCACGCTACAGGATAAGGTGACTATCCATAACGCTTTCCCGGACCGAGGGTTCAAGCCATGAAGCTGAATTACTACGCCGCGACCGATTCGCTGTATATCGACCTTTCGGAACAACCGAGCGTGGAAAGCCGGGAGATTTCCGAGGGGATCGTGCTCGACTACGATTCGAAGGGCAATCTTGTCGGAATCGATATCGACAATGCGAGCCGCAAAGTCCAACTCGAGCACCTGCTAGTCAATAAACTGCCATCGGAAGTCACGACCGTGGCCGCTTAGCGGCGCGGCGCGACCGTCGCGCACTACAGCCATAAAGCAACCATAACGGGTCAGAGACAAATTTCAATTTGTCTCCGACCCGTTAGATTTTCTTAAGGGACTCCGGGCGACGCCAACGGCTACCCATCAAGCCAAATGTTCGAAAAGATCGTTCTTCGAAGGTCCGAAACCGGTGCTGCGATCAGCGCAGGGCAAATCGCTGAGGCGTTGCTCTTCTACCAGAACGTCCATTTGATCATCGACATGGGAAGCTTCGGACAATTGATACGGCAAATTGGTCCAGGCACACTCCTGTCGATTCTTCAGCGAGGTGATTGCACAGCTGTCTACTGCGAGGAAACGCTTGGAACCCGTTCACAGCCTGTTGCGTCAATGCACGCCCACTCGTTTGCTGCGTTCACTCTCACTGGGCACGACGGCATCGGAATGTTCAAATCGCGTGAAGAGCGGGTGGCCTACATGCTGAGAAATCAAGGCGTGCCGAGCAGCGACGCAAAGCGCTTCGCGAAATCCTTTCTCAAGGCAGCGCCCGCTCGCAAGTACTCTGGCGACTTCTATCTACAGGGTGGCATCACACAGGCGGCTCGACGCGACCTTGACGAACATTCGTTCGTACTTGCAGCCGTAAACAAAGCGCTGGGCCTGACGCCAGGAGCAGAAGTGCTGGGGCCATCCCTCCAGTTCGACATCCAGGACTCTGACCTCGGAGTATATGTCTTCAGCAATATTGATTTCGAGACGATCAACCGGCGCCGGGGCAGTATGAGACCTCCGCTAGATCCGATAACGGCTGCTCACATCCTCAATCACATTCTTGAGGCTCGTGCGGACATGGCACTCGCATCGTTCTACGGCGGCGATTTTGTCTCTTCCGAAGTCACGTCGGCAATTGTCCAGCTTCGCTACGCTGAGATTCTCCGCAGGAGGCAGCTAAACGAAGATCAACGCGTCAACTTCCATCAGATCACTTTGCCAGACTACCCTTCTCTGCGTGAAACAATCGACTCCGGTCAGCGCACGTTCAAAGATTTCCTCGTTCTTCTCGACAAGGCAAACCGATTCAAAGAGTGGCTGAAGACCGCCTCAGTTGACGAAGGGCTCGTTCGGTCGTACTTGACCGATGTGTCCAAAGAGGGTTGGATACAGTCGGTGCCCGCAAAGACAGTCCGTTATCTGTTTACACTGGCACTAGAGGCGCAGAATCCCTTCGCGGGCGCAGTTGCTGCAATTGCAGACAACTTTATCGTTGACAAGCTCCTCGGGGGCTGGCGACCAAACCACTTTGTGGAGAACCGGCTTGGCCTGTTCCTTGCGCCCTAGCACATGGACGCCTAACAACCTGCTGCATGCGACGGGCCTTCGCCCCGTCCATGAGCAAGAACGTTAGACCGCACGAAACATATGGTCGAATATCCAATCAAAGTCCCCCGCGATGGCTACCGAGGATCACAACCTCGCCGCAAAGCGAAACAGTGCGAAACGAACCAAATTGCCGAGTGGCTTGAGAAGTATCTCAACGACAAGATTGCTGCAGACCCAACGGAACGTCAGGTGTACATCTATGGCTTCATCGCAAGCGATCTCGGACTGCGAACGGAGGTCGTCAGAGATATACTCTTTGGGGTAGATGGAGGACACAATGGTCTTACGGTCGTCAGGAGCAAGAGTGCGGTCTAATCCTTCGACCCACTCGGACCGCCTTTAGCGCTGCGCATCCGGTGTCCGGTGGCCTCGCACGTTAGGTGCACTCCGATCATGGGCCACAAGATCGCGGGCATTCTGTTCGATATTGGTGGGGTGCTGGTGGCGCTCGACGGGGTGCCGTCCATGGCGAAGCTGCTCGGCGTGGAGCCCCAGCACGAAGCTCTCCACGCAATGTGGATCGCTTCGCCGTCGGTCGTGGCACACGAAACCGGGAAGATAGATGCGGCAGCGTTCGCAGCTGGCGTCGTAGCAGACCTCAGATTGCCGGTCACTGCCGACCGCTTCCTGCACGATTTCTGCAACTGGCCAACAGGGCTCTTGCCAGGCGCGCTGCAGCAGTTGG
>JAKALI010000396.1 GCA_021813195.1 Pseudomonadota bacterium | reverse complement strand
TTCCGATCTGGGCGGAGATTCCCAAGACTGCCAACAACAAGATGGACAAGAAAGCCATCCGCTCGAAATACTGGGCGAACGCCGAGCGCAACGTCAACTGACGGCGCGAAATTCCGGCTGGTGCAACACCCCCCACGCCCTGGACCGCGCAGCCCTGGTGGGCCCGGCAGGAACCACATCAGTCAAAATATCGTCAGTAATTCAATGGTTTATATTTTCACCTACTGCATGGGACCAACAGAAATACCAACAAACTCATCTGAGCTGACGCACTTGCCCGCCAGCGTCGGTGCAGGACCACTCAGGATCGTCCATGTGCAACCATAACAAAGACGGGAGGCGGTTGCGGGTCAATGCCTGCGCGGGAGTTGTGTCGCTTCTCTTCTGCTGAATCTCTCCGATTTTTGGTGGGGTCTTATTGCGATGACGACCGTCTAATCCGGGTTATTTCATAATTGATTTCTCCTTTGGGGTCACTTTACGACATGCAAGAACGAACGCTGATTTCCTGGCTGAATGCCATAAAGATCGCGCAAATCATTTATGTCGATGTGAAAAAGCCCTGCCACATCCTCCGGCTTGTATTCTAAATCCGTCGTGTGAAGGTTGAGCAGAGCGAGAAAGAGATCGGCCTGTTCGGGCTCAAAATCCGTTTCAGCCGGCTCCCTGGTGCGCCACCCCAGTTGGGAGATGCGCCGCCACAATCGGTCGGCAGGATAATGTCCCAATACGCCGACCTCCTTGGCCTGGTACAAAAGCGATTGCATTGAGACACGCCAATAGGCTTTCGCGCGCGCCAGGCTTTCCAGCGTGATTTTACGCCCGATGAAATAGCGATAGAGCTCTTTTGCTGGCGTCAGCAGTTCGCCCGCAAACGTGTTGGCCTCTTCTTCCATGGTATCGGTCGGCACGCGATGCATGATCACATGGCCAATTTCGTGTGCGAGTGAGAATCGCAAACGATCCGCCGGAATATTCTTATTCAAGAATACGCAGGGCGGCAGATCCCGCTCCTGCATGGTCACGCCATCGATCTTCGTGTCCAGGTCGCACATCACCACCAGGATGCCAGCGCGCTCGGCAAGGTGTGTCAGATTGTCGATAGGACCAGGCGGGACCATCCACGCACTTCTGACTTTCCTCGCGATCTCACGGGGCCCGCCGCCTTCATCAACGTCATAGTGTGGTCGGGGCAATTCTTCCTCGGTTTCTGTCGCCTTCAAGAGGCGGCGGACGTGCATGAGTCGGATATTCAATTCGGCATGGAGCCGCTTCACGGCTTTCTCGCCGACACTCTCCTTCCTGCGATGCATAGGATGCACGCTGAGAGGCAGTCCTGCCATGTGATCCGGCTGATAGAAGAAGCTGACTGGGAACGCCAAGGTCTTGGCAATGCGCGCGACGTTCTCCTCAGCGGGGTCGCCTTGGAGCAGACCGCTCTCGATGCGGGAATAATGTGGCTGGGTGAGGCCCGCGCCGGTTGCGACCGACGCCTGACTCCTCTCCCGATACTGCCGCGCGAGCAGCAGCAGATGATGATTGAATTGACCAGGCATGTTACTGGCCCGACCTTTTCTTCTTCTCGGCGTCCGGTTTCTTGAGCTTCGCCAGCGTCGCGGTGGACTTCTTCTCGGCAGCAGGGCGCAGGACCATCGGCTTGGCATCTTCGCCGAACTCGAACTTCCAGATCACCTCGTCGCCATCGCGGGCCACAATGCCGGTCCACACGATCTCGGTGTTGTACTGGTTGAGGACATACACCGCCTCGACGCGCTGCTCCCCGGCATAGCCGAACAGGTCGGGCGTCACCTCATGGAACAATTCGGCGAGCAGGGTTGGGTAGTTGCGCGTGTGGAGCTTGGTGTCGGCCTTCTTGAACCGCACCAGCACCAGTCCGTCGAAGATGAAGGAGACAGTGTCAAAATGCTCGTCGACATGGACGCCATGATCGCCGGCGAACAATTCGATCGCCTTCTCGACGGTGGCTTCCCACATCAAGCTCGCCCTAGTGCAGCCCCGGCGGAACTTCAAATGATCGGGATGGGCTTTGGCTCGCGCCCAGCCATATTCGATGGCGGTCTGCAGCTTGGACACACGGCCATTTTTGGCCAAGGTGCTTTTGACAACGCTTTCGACCGGTTTTGTCATTGAAAATTCCCGTTCTTACTGTATGTATATCAGATACTTACATGCACGGCACACGAAATGATGCACGAAATATGCGCCGAATTATGCGCGTCGTCAACTGACGACGAAGACGAGCAACGCCAAGCAAGACTTCGGATATTCAGATGTTCTATTCACGCAAACTGAACAGAGAAACCGGGCAGGTCGAGGTCTGGGAATGTGAATGGTCCAATCCCGGTACCGGGATGGCAAAGAAAGAATTCATTCGCAAGCACGCCGACGAGAGCGATGTCGAATTTGAACATGAACAATACTCAGCGGCGGCGGCTGTATGTTGGGCGCCCGGTCGGACAATCGGGAACATCGCGGTCAGCTCTGAGGAGGTGTTTGGTCATTTCGAGGGCAAATCCGGCAACAATGCCCTTCTCCCATGCCACATCATTCCCTGCGGGAGATTTCGCAATGGGGCATTACGCTGGTATTGCAAAACGCACCAAATTCACTGGGGGACGAATGCGGATATAGCCGCGTTGCCCGAATCTGGAGAGGTCTTGTGCAGCAACCATCTCACTGAGATGAGCTATGTCGTTGATCCCCTCGAAGTCTCGTTCAACGAGTACGAAGAGATAGGTATTTGGTGTTCACTGCCCCCTGCCCTCTCCAGCCGGCCGATCGAACGGCGTGCACCGAAGATCCATGTGCATAAGCGATTTTCTGGTGCCGAGAAGAAGGTCTTGGACCGTGACTTTGATGCGATCGTGTGTTCTTACAACCAGGATGCCGGTCTTTTCGTCAGTACCGAAATCACCATGATTCAAATTACACCGCCGGCGGCGTTTGAGTTTGTTCGGTCCATTGAAGAGCAGTACGAGACAGCCTGCGTCACCTGCAAGAAATGCGGCTATCCTCACCTTGACCTTGGCAGCTTTGCACGCACGCCCCATTCCAAACATTTCTGCGGCAACTGTGGTAACGATAGCATCTGGAGTAGCGAGAAAATCGTTTCAACTCCGCTCAAGCCGCTCCACGACCAGTTCAGTAACAGCAATACCTACGTGCCGCCGGATCGGCGGCTCAACCTCGATGAATACCCCGAGCACCACTTCGACATGTGGTCATCGACGCCGGCGATCCTTTGGACGGCCAATCGGCCTCAAGAACTGGGGATCCATGTGCACATCTATGATGGCGAGACCACCCGTCGGGTCGTCGACGACACGTTCGCGGAAGTGACGCTGAACGGGCTATCGCTGGATCGCAGGGATCTGTGGCAGCGCATGACCGCCAATACGGTGTACTAGGTAATGGGCGGAACTTACCGATTCGCGTTAAACCCGCTTCTTTGTTCTTGGGTTTTCTAGGGTTGCGAATCGTCTGAGCCGCCCCGGATATCAGATTGCCTTGACGGACAGCGCCTCTGCCTATAGCACGGCGCGCATTACGTCTGCCCGTTTAAGGGCACTGCGGAGGGCGGCATCCGAGACATGCGTGTACATTTGAGTTGTTGCGATGCTCGCGTGGCCAAGAAGCCGTTGCACGAACCGTATGTCTACGCCGCCCTCGAGAAGGAGGGTCGCTGCGGTGTGGCGCAACATGTGTGGTGTCACCGACCGGTTCATTCTGCACCGTCGCACCAACGCGTGTAGGCGTAGGCGGAGGCATTGAGGCGTCATAGGATGCCCTCTGCTATTGCGGAAGAGAAATACATCTGCGTCTTCGCGATCGTGAAGAGATCGAATGTGCTGGGCGAGCGCCTTCAGAACGCTGGCGTTGGCCACGATGACGATACGTTCTCTTGAGCCCTTGCCGAACACTATGATTTCTCCCGTATCCGACCGTACTTGACGAAGGCGAAGAGAACAAAGCTCCGATACTCGCAGGCCGGTCGCCGCAAGAAGTGACAGGCATAGTCGCGTTGTCGCGTCGGTGGAGCCTACAGCATTCGAGGGTACGGAGACCGTCCGAAGTAGCCCATTGAGTTCGGCCTTTGTGATCGATCTCGGAAGACGTTTGGGTGTACGAACGGCTAGCTTCCATGCCCCGAATGTCTCAAGGGCGAGCTTCTCGTCGGTGGCGCGGATGAACGCTCGAACAGCCGCATAGCGGCGGCGCACTGTTGCTGGTCCCAGGCGCGGATCCTGTGCAATTCGAGTGAGACATTTCTGGATGCCGGCGGCGGTCACCCTCTCATCAGAATTCATGTGAGCCATGAATTGGGCCAGGTCGCTTTCGTAAGCCGCGATCGTATTTGGCGCCAATCGCCGCACCACTCTGCAATGCTCCAGATACTGTGCGATTGCCCCATTCAACTCAGACCCGTCTTCGACAGTCAGCGGGCTGGGGCGGGGGTTAAGTGATTGATATCATTGGGGTCGAGGGGCGATCGGGCGCAAAATGTAGTGCCACGTTTTGGCGTGAATTGGCTTGTGTTATAGGTATAGCGGCGTGATCATGTGCGCACCGGTTTATGAGTCGGTGCCATGTATTTCCGCAAGAAGCAGTCCGAAGGGCGCATCTACCTGCAGATCGTCGAAAGCGCGCGGGACGGCGAGAAGGTGCGCCAGCACGTGATCGCCACCTTGGGCCGGCTGGACGAACTGGAAACCAGCGGCCAGCTGGAACGGCTGCTCAAGTCCGGCGCGCGCTTTGCGCAGGAAGCGATGGTGGTGGCGGCCAGCCGTAACGGCGAAGCGGTGCAGGTTGCCGTGCGGCGCATTGGCCCGGCCCTGGTGTTCGAGCGGTTATGGGAAGAGACCGGCATCAAGGGCGTGCTCGAAGGC
>JAKALI010000395.1 GCA_021813195.1 Pseudomonadota bacterium | reverse complement strand
GGCTCGAGCTAATGCGCACGGTCTAGTCTCGCTCTACCGTTGTCATAAATTCGTACGCCGGCAATAGGAGCCCGGCTCCAGCGGAAGGTACCCACCGTCACGGCGCCTTTAAAAGCGCCGGACGGCATAAATGGGTCACCACCTGGGTAAGCCGGGCCTGCTTCGCATCAGCGGCGTCGGCACAAGCGTGTGCTTGAGCGGCGGGTGCGAGGTAAATCAGCTCTCGGTCGACCAATTCAATTTATGGAGATGCCGCTTGCCTTAATCGGCACGGCCCATTTCTTGATCTCGCTTTTGACGAATTGGCCGAGGTATTCCGGCGTTGCACGATCGTCGGAAACGACTTGCGCGCCGAAACCTTCGAGACGTTGACGGACCGCAGGCGTCTGCATCGCTTGCACCATAGCGCTATTAAGCTTTTTTACGACTGCTTCGGGCGCTCCCTTGGGCAGAAAAATTGCGTTCCAAGTATAGGCTTGAGCATCCAGGCCTTGTTCCAAAGCGGTTGGCACTTTCGGTTCCACCGGCGAACGGGATTTGGTCATGATGGCAAGCGCCTTTACGTTACCACCATCGATGTGCGGCTTTGCCGTACTGATGATCTCGCACAGGAAGTCGATGCGACCGGCAATTAAATCCTGCATTGCCGGGCCGGTGCCTTTATAAGGGATGTGTGTTATTTTGGTTCCCATCGCCGTATTGAGCACAACGCATCCTAGATGCGTGGCGGAACCGGCCCCGGCCGAGCCAAATTGCATTTTCGCCTGGTTGGCCTTGGCGTAAGCGACGAATTCTTTAAGGTTGTTCACCGGCAAATCCTTGCGCACGATCAGCACGATCGGCACCTCGGCGATGAGCCCGACAGGCGTGAAGTCGGTGACCGCATTATAAACCGGGTGTTTATAAAGCGTTTGGTTCTGAGCGTGAGTGCCGACGGTGCCTAAGAGGAATGTGTAGCCATCAGGCCTGGCTTCTGCCACGCGCTTTGACCCGGTCATACCGCCGGCGCCGCCGATGTTCTCGACGATCACGTTTTGGCCGAGAATGACGCCCATTCGTTGGGCAATGACGCGGCCAAGTAGATCGGTCGGACCGCCAGCAGCGAACGGGATGACCATGGTCATCGTATGCGATGGAAAGTCCTGTGCAGCGGCCGGCGCCAACAGCGCCAATAGCATGCTGAGCGCACCAATTGTTCTTTTCATTCGGTACCCCTTCTAATTCTTCGAAAATCCGGACACGGAGTTGAGTGCACGACCTGAGCACGCTTCTAATAATCTCAGACGGCCCGCGATACAAGCCGATGAGCCAGCCGCAGAAGATCCGCTTAGGCGCGGCGCGCGAAACTGCCAAGGGGCTTCCCGCCATTCTCAACGTCTCAGAAGCCTTGTCGCTGGCGGGACCTGGCCCCGACAAGACGGTGGTCGATATTTGGCGGACCGCGGCCTTAGTCACAATACTGATCAGATCGAAGTCGAGTCTGACGCGGCAAATTTCACGATGTCGACCAGCAATATTCGGAGCGGTAATCCGAAAACCGGCCGCAGCATCACCGCTGCTATCCGTAATGGCTTTCCTGCGCAAGATTAACGCCGCCCTGCGTATCGGGACGTGAGATGCACGTATTCAATCCCGCGTTCGAAACGCTTGGCAAAGCCTTCGAACGGCACAAGGCGTACAAGACGAGCAACTACTCTAATTGTCGATTGGAATTGAGGCATGCCTCCCACGGATGTGGAACATAAGTCACCGATCCTCACTGGTCAGCGTCGGCTGTGGCACGCGAAGCGACGCCAGAATCATCGCGGCACGCGCGGCAGAGGCTTAGCCTTCAAGACTGACGCCCTTCGTTTCGGGTGTGGCAAGAATGGCAAAGATTGCCGCTACTGCGTAAACCATCACCAAGCCGCCGATATAGAGATAGGCCCGGTGAATGCCATAAGCATCCAGGAGGAAGCCGGCAAGGATTGGGATCAGGCCTCCACCGTAGACTTGCGCGATTTGATAGCCGGCACTGGCACCTGATGCGCGATAACGAGTGGGGAAATTTTCCGTGTAGAAAGTTGGAATCGCTCCGTAACCGAAACCGAACACGAAGCCGAAGCCGATAATCTCGGCGACGGTCGCCATTAGGAAGCTGCCGGTATTCACCAGGTAGAAATACGGAATGGCGAACACCAAGAATACACTGGCAGCGACGAGCAATATCGTCCGGCGGTTGATGACATCGGCGAGCAGCGAGCCGATAATCATGAAAACCAGCATGAATGCCGCCGCGATCAGCCCGATGATCTCCGGCGTTGAGTCCTTGAAGCCGACCGCCTTCATATAGCTGGTGCCGAACACGAAGTAGAGGAAGAAGGCGCCGCCAAACATGGCGTTGACCAGCGAGGTGCGCAGGATTGTCAGTGGCATATCGTGCCAGACCGCGTTTGCTGGGTGTTCTAGCACCGCCCCTCGACCTTTATGTCGTTCGAAAACAAAGCTTTCCTCGGTGCGCGTACGAATGATGATGCCGACGATCGCCACCAGAAAGCCGAGTACAAACAAGACTCGCCAGCCCCAAGCGATGAAATGCTCCGGTGTCATCAAAGACTTGGTGAAGATAACCGAGCCGAAGCCGAGCAGTAGCCCGATCGGAATCGCAAACCCCACCCAGGCGCCCCAGAAAGCGCGGTACTTGGATCGCGCTGCCTGTTCGACCACCCAGGTTGCCGCAGTACCAAATTCGGCGCCGAAGCTGATGCCCTGGGCTAAACGAAACAGGATCAACAGTGCCGGCGCGATCATGCCGATACTGTCATATGTCGGCGTCAAGCCGATCAGCAGCGTAGAGATGCCCATCAACACCAGCGCATAAACCAGCGCGTCCCTCCGTCCGCGCCGATCGGCGATATGGCCGAAGATATAGGCGCCGATCGGCCGGATGATGATGCCGATCCCGTAGACGCCTATTGCCGCCGCGACCGCTGCGAGGCCGGGAAGCTTGAAGAAGATACCGCCCCATACGGTCGCTGCAATTACACCGGTGACCAAAAAATCGAATTGTTCGATCACAGACCCGACTATGCTCGCTAGCGCGACTTTATAAATTTGGATTTGGGTGGGTGCGACGGTGTTATCCATGGTGTTACCCGGCCAGCAAATTGCTGAATTTAATCCAGTCGCCCCGCAACAATGATGCAACGGCCAATTGATGAAGTTCAATACGCAGACGCATGCCTGATCTGCATGGCTGGTGATCGATAAGGCGGCCGCTGCGGTGCAAAAAAATAGATGCTCCAATATTGTCTATTCGCAGGTCGCACAGGCAATGGCACTGCGAGCATGATTTCAGCGGCTTCGGCCTGCGCGGAAAAATTGTATTCTGGAAAATCGATTACTACGACCTCGGTTGCCGATACGATTCAAAAAACCCCGCCGATCCGGCGTGCACGTGCCGCGTGCTCACAATCATGCTCGCAGAGGAATACTGAGCACCCTCCGCAAATCGCAAGATTACCCGCGGACTAAATCACCCAAAGATGGCCAAGTTGTACGAATGTTGTACCGCCCCTTTTTGCGCAGACAAGCTAGGACTTGGAGCTCTGGTATTAAGCGTCTGATTTGATTTGATATTATAGGTTGGAGCGGATGAAGGGAATCGAACCCTCGTCGTCGAAATCACCCAAATGGGCCTCCGGAAAGCAAAGCTTCCACGGCCTCGATCGGGTTGACCCGCCCCGCGACGATCGCCTCGACCCAGGGTTTCAGGATCGCCGGCACCGTATCGCCGTCGCCGCGATAGGGCTGCAACAGGCGCCGCGTCAGCCCGCGCAGGACCTGATCGCGAATGCGCAGCTCGCGCTTGCGGCGCAGGCGGCCGCTGTCGCGACTCCAACCGATGAACTGATCGACGGCCGCGCACAGATCATCGATCCCCATGCCAGAACGGGCTGTCACCGGCACCACCGGCGGACGCCAGATGGTTGATTCCGACCAGGCATCGCCGTGGCGTCGCATCAGAGCCTGCACGCCGGAAGTCGCCGGCGGCGGCGCGTGCTTGCGGTTTGGCATATCGACGCCGGGCCGCCCGACATAAGCGACGCTCAACATGGCTTCGATCTGATGACGGGTCGCCGCGGCATCCGGCAGATCGGATTTGTTCACTGCATAGACATCGGCGATTTCCATGATGCCGGCCTTGAGCGCCTGCACGGAATCGCCGAGCCCGGGCACCGCGACCACCAACGTGCAATCGGCCAGCCCGGTGACCTCGACATCGGACTGGCCGGCGCCCACGGTCTCGACCAGGATGCGCTGAAAGCCGCGCGCGCTGATGAGCGCGATCAGATCGCAGGTCGCCTCGCTCAAGCCGCCGATATTGCCGCGCGCCGAGAGACTGCGAAAGAAAACATTGGGCAGCGCGGCGCTGTGCTCCATGCGGATGCGATCGCCCAACACCGCGCCGCCCGAGAACGGGCTCGACGGATCGATCGCCAGCACGGCGATGCCGCTGCCGTCCGCGCCCCAATGCGCCGTCAGCACATCGACCAGCGTGGACTTGCCGGCGCCCGGCGGGCCGGTGATGCCGATCACCGTCGCCCACTCCGGATTGGCATAGGCCGCCGAGAGCAGATCCTCATAACCGGCGGCGCGGTTCTCCACCTGGCTGACCGCACGCGACAGTGCGCGCCGCTCGGCGAGCGTGAACTCCGTCATTGCGGTTCCGCCGCCAACAGGATGGCGTCGCCCTGGCCGAAGCCGCCGCAGATGGCGGTGGCGCCGATGCCCCCGCCTTTACGGCGCAGACCGTTGATCAGCGTCATGACCAGGCGCGCGCCACTGGCGCCGAGCGGATGGCCGATCGCCACCGCGCCGCCGTGGCTGTTGGTGCGATCGCGCAGCGCGTTCGCCTGCGCGACATCG
>JAKALI010000394.1 GCA_021813195.1 Pseudomonadota bacterium | reverse complement strand
CAATGGAACGCTCCGCATCGCGTTCGATGCCCGTCAATGCTCGAATCGCGTCGATGTTTTCTGGTACGACGATGGCTTGGTTGTCAACCTGATAGGCGTAGTACAATTCATTTCCATCGACGGCGAGGATATCTTCCCACAAGGCAACTTCCCACAGATCGCCGCGCGGACGCTTTAAATCGCTCATCATCTCGAGTACAGAGTTCAATGCGACAAGCCCGTGCCGGACATGAGTGAAGACGATGCGCGGCGCGGCGCGAAATACCGCCAACGCTTCGTCTTTCGTCACGCGGCGCGTCAACTCGACGAACCACATGTGGCAATGACTCGAATTGATCGGCGCTTTGGCAGCCATCGTCACCACGTCGAGGTCCGGCAGCACGGTTTTCGCATCGGGCGCTTGATGGCTGGGAATGTGTTTCTCCGGGACTAGGGTATTGATGATCCCTTCCTGATGTGATTCCCAAGGATCCGCGGCGCGACGAACTAAAACCCCGCGTGCCTTTTTCAACCATCCCGCCTTTTGCAGCTCGCCCAGGGTTCGCACCGTCGCCGTCGTATTGCACGACACGACCCGCGTTGCGTCGCGGTTCAGGGCGGAGGCGTAGTTCGCCTGCGCGACAAACGAGTGTCCAGTCAATTCGTGTTTTTCGCCGCCCTGGAAGATCGCCTTCACGCCGGCTGCGCGATAAGCCGCGAGATTCTGCGCGCCTATGCCTTTCGGCGTGGCGTCCACGATCACGTCCACCTGCTGGAGCAAATCCGTCAGCATGCCCGCGAGCAGAACCCCGGCGTCGCGCATTTCGTTCGCTTTGTCTGGCGACGCAGCGTAAACATCCATGCCCAGGTTTGCTGCGAGCCGGATGCGATAATCGTGCGCCACGTCCGTCACGCCAACTAATTCCATATCGTCCTGGGTGCGAACAGCATCGGCCACGCGCTTGCCGATGACGCCATAGCCGTTCACACCTACTCTGACCTTTTTAGCCATTCTGGCTTCCTCCGCTCTTCTAGGCAGGCAACCGGAATCGTTGATCCATTTCCGACCCAATCAAGCAGATCCCGTACCTCAATACCGTGCCCCTTAAGCGTTGCATAACTTGTTCGACGAATGAAATTCCTGGAAGAGGCATCGCGTCGAATCCAGTACCAATTTTAGCTTACCTGGAAGCCGAGTGTAGCACAGAATATTCGGGTCAAACTGATGACTGCCTAATGCTTTCGTTAGAGAATTGCAAATCCATTATCAGACCAATCCAAGAAATTCGTTTCCCAAGACAAGTCGGTGGTGATATAATTTGGTGACGGGGAAACTCGTCCCGGTACGCGTGTCGAAAGTCGTACGCGCGCTTGAGCGGGAAGGTTCCTACCACACTTGCAAAAGGCCCGCTTGTCTTCTGGGGGCCTGTTGACAAAATCTGCCTACTTGGCGAGAACGGAGCCTGACATGAATCGAGTCCATATCCTGATCGTAGATGACGACGATCTCCTCCGCAAGACATTGGGTGCCGACCTCCAGCAGAATGGCTACACCGTTGGTCTTGCAGCGACGGGCAGCGCGGCGCTGGCGTATGCAGAGCACCAACTGGTTGACCTGGTCATTCTGGACATCGGACTGCCTGATAGCGATGGCATCGATATTGCTCGAATGTTACGCCGGGAACGATTAATGCCGATCATTTTTCTCACCGCCCGTTCAAGCGAGATCGATA
The DNA here is from genome assembly GCA_021813195.1 of Pseudomonadota bacterium. The sequence goes on along the minus strand of JAKALI010000394.1, from coordinate 3,208 downwards.
AGGTTCAAGGACTATTGATGGGTGACGACTATGTCACCAAGCCGTTTAGCTTGCTCGAGCTCGAAGCGCGGATTGTATCGCTCCTCGGAAGAATTCGACACGAACGTCAAGCAACGTCATCGGAGGTTCTGGAGATTGGGAATGTCCGAATAGACGCGGCGAGTCATCAGGTGATTGTGCAGGGGGAACCGATCAAGTTATCGCCCAAAGAATTCAAGCTGCTCTATCTATTCATGAGCCGAGCGGGGCAAGTGTTGGCTCTCAATGAGATCCTTGCCACGGTCTGGGGGGAAGAATACGTTGGAGCACACGAACTGGTCCATACCCATGTAAGTTGGTTGCGGAAGAAAATCCGTGCCCACCCCAAGGATCCAGAGTTGATCGTTACTGTTCGTGGGATTGGTTATCGCTTTGTCCGGGAGGTATAGATGAGATTGGGCCTACGCGCTAAGCTGATGCTATCGCACAGCTTGCCAATTCTACTCCTCGTTCCGTTGCTGGGCTTTTATCTCTTCTTCAATTTGCGGAATTTGTATTTCGACCGCGTAGAAGAAGACCTGTTTCGCGGAGGCACGATACTGGCGGCTACACTCCAAACCGATCCAGAGTTGGCAAGCGATGTCAGTCGTTTGCAGCAAATTGTGGGCCTGGTCCATAGCCAATCTGCAATTCATATTCAAGCCATTGGAAGAGACGGAGTTATTCTGACCTCAACGGAGAGTAGCGACGCGCCAATCATTGGAACTGTGAGTCAAGACCCCGGCGTGCGGACTGCGCTCAAAGGGCAATCGTGGGGAAGCAATGATGCAAACACCCAAAGTGACACGGTAACTGTAGCGATCCCAGTCGCCGGCCGTGGACCCGTCGGCGCAATTCTCTTGTCATTGAGTTTGGTAGACACGCAGGCGACTTTTTCGCGCCTCCAGTTTCTAATCATCTCAGCCACCCTGGTTTCTTCGGCCTTGAGTCTAATCATCGGCGGTATCTTGGGTTCAGCCCTTTCCCAACCGTTGCTGAATCTTGCCCAAAGCACCCAGTCCATCGTGTCGGGTGACTATACCCATCGCGTCACGATTCGCAGCCGTGACGAGGTGGGCGAATTGGCAGCCAATTTTAATACGATGGCTGAACAGTTGTCGGAACAGCGGGCAGCGCGTGAGCAATTGCTCAACGATGTGGCACACGAATTGCGCGGACCCATTGGCGCTCTCCACGCGGCGATTGAGTTCATTCGCCGGGGCATGTCGGAAAAAGCCACCTTGGTCAAGCCCCTGCTCGATGAAATCGAACAAGAGCTCAGTCGACTCGGACGGCTCACCCATCGTTTGAATTTGGCGGCTCCAGATAGCAGTGCCCTGCCGCTGGAGCTGGTTCCACTTGATGTAGCCGCCATCGCCAGGCGCACCATCATGCTGTTTGGTCCAGAAGTGGAGCAGAATGGACTCAAACTGGTTTCTGACCTCCCGCCGGAGTTACCCTTGACCGCTGGGAACGAAGACGCGCTGGCTGAGGTCTTGACCAACCTGATAGAAAACGCCATAAAATTCACGCCGACGGGTGGGCAAGTCAAAGTGTCCGGAGGCAAAAATGGTCAAAAGGTCTGGATTCAAGTTGCCGATACCGGCATGGGCTTGACGGTTGACGAGCAATCCAGGTTGTTCCAACGCTTTTACCGCGGCGATCCATCCCGTCCGCGACCTCGCGGCATTGGATTGGGGCTTGCTATCTCTAATGAGCTGGTTCAGTTGCACCACGGCAGGATTTCTCTGAGTAGCAAAGTGAATCGAGGAACAACTTTCCGAATGGAATTGCCCGCCTAGCAGGTTGTCGGAGAGGTAGTTTAGCCCCTCGTGGGCGTCCATGATTTCGCAGCAAAAACGCCGACAAGCGGCTATGCTACGCGGTTCTCCGACAGACTCCTAGTGCTCTTTGACCCTGACGGCGCTCTTCTTTCGACTTTGCTCACGACCAAACAAAGTCGAAAGAAGAGCGCCGTTTTATTTTTTGCCCAACCTAAGATTTCTCCAACGAAAATATCAGGAGTTCTTTAGTTTAGGTCTTGGACAAGATGCTATATTGACATCTATGAGCACCGGTCTTTGCGGCGGAAGACTAGATCAACAATGGATTGGTAGTTCAAATCGTCATTTGCAGGAGAAGAAGAAATGCGAACAATACAGTTGTTGGAAGGGCTTGAGTTCCACGAACATAATCCAAACGCGCAGCCGCTCTTTGTCGACCGGAACGGGCGCGTGCTCCGTTTTATGCTCAAGCCCGGCGAAAGCATCAAGGAACACAACACGCACGCATCGCCGTTCTATGTCGTTGTTGTGAAGGGGCATGGGGTTTTTGCCGGCAAAGAGGGTAAAGAGCAAGTGATGGGACCGAATTCGCTTTTGATATTTGATCCCGGCGAGAGCCATCACATTCGTGCGGAGCAGGAAGAACTGATTTTCGTGGGATTTCTTCACGGTGAGCCGAGTAACGTGGGGCACGCGCCGGGCGGCATACTTGGCAAAGGAGCGAGTCGTTGAACGCGCTCTTGCCCTTGGTCGTTTACTTTGCCGCAGTGACGTTGCTGCTGATTCTGCTGGGCGTGTATCCAACGCCATTGGTCCAGACGGTTCAGGCAATCGTCGGCAAACTGACTTGATCGCGAGAAATGAATCGTTAGCCAGTGGAAACTCTAGACAACGAAAACATTGAGCTTCGCATTCGCGAGTTGGCAAGCCGCGATGTGCTGATCGTTCAGCAAGCCCGCGAGTCCCTGACCGGCTGTGGCAGACCCGCTGTGCCGGCGCTTTTGCGCGCCTTGAACGATGAGGACGATCAAATTCGCTGGGAAGCGGCGCGCGTGCTGGGTGAGATCGGCGATCCCGCGACCGCGCCGGCGCTGGTCAAGACGCTGACCGATCAAAATTTCGTCGTGCGTTGGATTGCTAGCGAAGCCATCGATGCGTTGGGACATACCGGCGTCGTACCCTTGCTGAACGCGCTCGAGACTCAGCCCGATTCCCTCTGGCTCCGCCGAGGGGCGCACCGCATCCTGCGCGTTCAAGCCAGAGGGAAGCTGGGAGAGATTCTCGATCCGGTGATGAAGGCACTCGAAGGAATGGAGCCGGTGCTGGAAGTGCCGATCGCGTGCGTGAACGCGCTGCATGCGCTTACCCAGGAACCGCAAATTCTCGCAGACGCGTGAGGCAAACTG